>JAEWEJ010000148.1 GCA_023389455.1 Actinomycetes bacterium
ACACCAGCTGTGCCGACAGGTCGACGACGCCCTCGCGGATCGCGTGCCGGATCGCCGTCGACCACAGGACGCAGGCGTCACCCGCGTCCGGGTCGGCGTGCGTGAGGTCCGAGACCGCGCGCGCCGCGGCCACCAGCGCCGCCTCCTGCCCGTCCCCGAGGTAGCCCAGCGCGACGGGCCCGGTCCGCATGAGGGTGCCGTTGCCGCCCGCACCGCGCGGGTTCGCCGCGTAGAAGGCGGCCGCCGACGCGCGTGCCGCCGCGGCAGTGGGCGTCCGCAGCGTCGTCAGCAACGTGCGGGTCTGCGCGCCGACGTCCTTGGCCGTCCGCGCCCACCCGGCCCACGCCGCCACGACGCGGTCCAGCGACGCCTCGTCATCCAGCGAACCGCCGTCCGCGAGCGCCTGGGCGATCGGCACGGCCATCGACGTGTCGTCGGTCCACTCCCCCGGCTCCCACCCGAAGGTCCCCCCACCTGCCATGTGGACGGGCTGGTCGTCGGGCAGCGGCGGGCCGAACTCGTAGCCGGCGCCGAGGGCGTCGCCTGCGGCGGAGGCGAGGAGGGTGCCGGTGGCGCGGTCGAGGAGGGTGGGGGTGAGGTGCATGGGGGGGCTCCGGGTGGCGGCTCGAGCGGGTGCAGGAGCGGCCCGCGCCGACGTGCACCACGCCGTAGCTACGGCCCCTACCGTACGCGGCGGCACATGCGCGGCACCCGGGTGAAGGGCAGCCCGCAGGCTTGCCACGTACGTGCCTTCCCTGCTGAGCTCCACCCATGAACGTCCTGCGGCAGGCCGGGAACGCCGGCTCGCCGACCGCGTGGAGCTGCTACACACGAGCCTCCGACGAACTCGTCGGAGGGGGATACGGCGACGTCCTGGGCCACCGGTACGAGTACGACTCGAACGTCGTCAACCACAGTGCGATCGCACCGGGTGACCTGCTGGTCGTCCGGGACGGACAGCTGATCCTGGGCCACGCCGTCGTCGAGGACGTGACCAGCGGCCCGGGCGTGAAGACGATGCGTCGGTGTCCCCGCTGCGGCTCGGCCGACGCCACAGCACGCAAGCGGGCACTCCCGCGTTACCGCTGCAACGACTGCAAGGCCGAGTTCGACGAGCCGGTCCTGCAGGAGATGGACGTCACCCGGTACTCCGCGACCTACGGCTCGTCGTGGCGGAAGCTGGAATCGCCACTGCCCGTCCGTGCGCTCGAGGGGGTCTACGCCGGCGCCGACCGTCAGAACGCGATCCGTCGGCTCGTCTGGGCGCGGGCCCTGGCAATGCTCGAGGAGTACGGGGGCGTCGAGGAAGCCCTGGAGGCCGAGCTGTTGCGCCACGGCGCCCCCATCACCGGCGGGCACGTCGAGGCGGTCGTGCGGCGACGCATCGGGCAGCAGCGCTTCCGCGAGCGGCTGCTCGACCGGTACGGGGCGACGTGCGCGGTCACCGGAGCGCAGCCGGAGATGGTGCTCGACGCCGCACACCTGTACCGGTTCGCCGACCGCCCCGAGCACGCCGACGACGGCGGACTTCTGCTGCGTGCCGATGTGCACCGACTGTTCGACCGGTTGGTGCTGACGTTCCACCCGCGGACGTGGACGACGCAGGTGGCACCGATGCTGCTGGAGCGACACGAGAACCTGGCCGTGCTCGACGGGCGGCGGATCTCGGTGCACGACACGCGGCTGCCTGATGTGGTTCTGGTCGAGGAACACCATGCGGCGGCAAAGGCGCGATGGAAGGACCTCGCGCGGGTGTGAGCGCGGGCTCGCCGTGTGCATGACTGCGGTATGCCTGACCACACAACCGAGGGATGGCACAGGCAGGTGGCGGACCGGCGCCGCGAGGCTCAATGCCTCGAGACCCACGGCAACTGCGGTTGCCGCCGCAAGACCTCTTCGTAGTTCAGCCCGCGCTGTAGCCACCTTGGCTCAGGTAGCTGTAGATCGACTCCGCAATCCGACGACCGAGCGGGATGGGCACTGCGTTACCGATCTGCCGTGCGATCTCGATCTTCGAGCCGAACCACACGTAGTCGTCGGGAAAGCCCTGGAGACGCGCCGCCTCGAGGTGCGTGATGGGCCTGTCCTCCGAGGGGTGGAGGTAGCGCCCCTTCTCGGGCTTGAAGAACTCGGTGCGGACGGTCACGGACGGCTCGCCGCGTCGGAGCCTGCCCATGACGTCTCCCGACCCTGTGTCGTGCGCGTCCCACGAGACGGTGGAGAGGTACTCGAGTTCAGCGGGCCGCGCGACGTCGCCAGCGACCACCACGGCGCTGTACTGCTGCGATCTGCTGCGACGCGTCGCGGTCTCCGTCGTGACGGCAAGGGCGTCTCGGACCAGAACGCGTTCCGACGTCGGCACGCCGGCCTCGATTACCGTGTGGGCACCCATCACGAGCAGCTCGCCGTCGTTCCTGCGGAACGACCCGACCTTCTGCGTGATCAGCTCGGTGCCGTCGCGGAAACGACAGACGTACCGGCCTCTGAGATCCTTCCGGTTCCCGCCGCGCGGGATCGCCCGATAACGCGCGAGGGAGACTGGTTCCGGCCTTCGCCCGACGTGGAGGTCGGTCGTGCGGAACGGGCCGGGGTGCTGGCCCTCCACACCACGGACCGAGCGCGCCGCGCGCGCCGGCAGGTCACCTGCCACGCTCCACCCCGCCGTCTCGTCGAAGATCGAGTCGGCAGTCGCCCACGGCTCCTCGCTGCCGAGGGAAAAGGTCATGCCTTCCAGGTCCTGCTTGTGCTTCAGCAACTCCCTCGAGTGCGTCGGTCTCGGATATCTCAGCAGGTCGACGCGGAGACCGGCGTCCGTCCTGACGCCCATGACGATGGCTCGCCGACGGGCCTGCGGAGCGCCGAAGTCTGCGGCGTTCAGGAGGTAGCGACGGTCGTGGGCCCACGCGTCCTCACCCGGCTTCGATTCGGGGTCGACCAGCCGATAGTTCATCAGGTCGGCGCCGCCGATCCGCTCCTTCAGATCCTTGAACTCGACCGACCGGAGGAACCTGTCGACGTTCTCGATCACGAAGACCTTGGGCTGCATGGCGACGACGACGCGGATGAACTCCTGCCACAGCGTGTTGCGCTCGGCCCGCACCCTCTCGCGGTTGAGCCCGGAGAAACCCTGGCAGGGAGGCCCTCCGACCACGACGTCGACCTCGCCCGGCGCCCACCGCGGCTCCCAACCGACGATGTCACGGCAGACGACCTCGGGCGGGTCGAACTCCCCGTGGCGCGCCCCCTCGACGAAGTTGGCGGCATAGGTCGCGGCTGCCGCAGGCTCCCACTCGACGGCGCCGAGGGTGCGGAAGACCGGACCGGTCGCGCCCGTGGGGCGGTACTGGTGGAAGCCCTCCGTGAGACCACCACAGCCGGCGAAGAGATCGAGGACAGTGAAGGGGACACCCGCAGGCCCGTCGCTCGTCACCGGTCGATACTACCTGCTGCCGGCCTGGGTTTGACCAGCGGACTCGCTGCATGGCGGCCCGAGCAGAACGCGGCTAGAGGTACGTTCGGTGGCCCTACGCAGCCGCGTTGGGGTCTGCGGAGGCAGTCCGGCGGCGAGGAGCATGCGACGGCGACAGCCGTCGCGCTCGCCGGACCACCGGGGGGGGCGCACGCCGGGCCTGGCGCTCTTCGGCGACGTGCGTCGCGTCCTCTTCCGCCCAGGGTCGTTGCCTTCTCGCCCGGACCACAATGGGACGAATGTCCGAATACCTACCAGCGATACGACGCTGCACGTGAAGCGCCGCATGCGACGCCGTTCAGGCGGCATTCCCGTTTACCCCGGTGCACTTCCGCAACCACCCCCGAACTTCGATGACGTTGTCGGTGAGGACCCGTACAGTCCTCGCCAGGACGAGGCACGGCCCGGCCGCCGTCGCCCGGTCGAAGAGGATCATCAGGAGTGACGTGGCTGCGAGCTGGACGAGTGGACGGGCTGACCTGGCCGACGTGGTCGAACAGCAGACGGAAACGTGTCTGAAGGTCTACCGCGAGGACCCGGCACGACTCCTCGAGGACGCCAACAACGAGGCGAAGATCTCGACCGGGGGCTACAGCACACGACAGCTCGAGGAGCTGGTCCAGAACGCCGTCGACGCTGCTCGTGCCGACGGTCATCGGATCGAGGTCGTACTGACGCGCGACGCCCTGTACGTGGCCAACGACGGCGCCCCGTTCGACGAGAAGGGTGTCCGCGCCATCATGGCCTCCGACATCTCCGGCAAGGGGGGCGCGGAGGTCGGCAGGTTCGGCATCGGCTTCAAGTCGGTGCTGGCGGTCAGCGACGCCCCCAGCGTCTACAGCCGAACCGTCTCCTTCGGGTTCGACCGGACCCGCGCCGTGGAACTCCTGAGCGCCGCCGGGTTCCGCTCCCACGTCTACCCCACGATGCGGACCGCCGAGCTCCTGGACCCCTGCGCCGCGTTCGCCCGGGACACCGTGCTCGCGGATCTGCAGGAGTGGGCGTCGTCGATCATCGTGCTGCCCTTGCGGGACGAGCAAGCACGCCGACGCCTCGCCGTAAGGCTCGTGCTGTTCCGGAACGAGTTCCTTCTCTTCTCGCCGCACGTCACCGAGGTGACGCTGCGGAACCTTAGCGGGACCTACGCGCCCATACCGAAGCAGCTCATGGAGCTCGGCCTCTCGACGGAGGAGATCCGATACCTCGGTCAGCGCAAGCCGGATGCCGTGCGGGTACTCAAGATCGCGGAGGCCCGAACCGGGGTGTGGCGCCTCGACGTGAACGGCGCCGTCACGGACTGGGCGGTCGCGCGGACGGCCTGGACTCCGAGCCCTCAGGCGCGCGAGGACGGTTCGTACTCGGCGGACCGTGAGGTCGTCGAGGTCTCCTACGCCGTCTGCCTCTCGGACGACCGCTACTCCGTCGGCCAGTTCTGGTCGTACTTTCCCACCGCCGACGCGACCACCCTGTCGGGCATCGTCAACGCTCCGTGGAAGCTCTCGGACGACCGCAAGCACCTGCAGCGGGGAACCTTCAACGAGGAACTGCTGACGAAGGCACTCCCGCTGCTCGTCGCCCGCGCCTTCCGGGCCTTCCAGGGAACCGACCGCATCGCGGCAGTGCTCGACGCGATGCCCGCCCGCGGCGAGGAGCCCCGCAGCGAGGCGGACGACATCATCAACGTCCCGGTCTTCGAGCACCTCCAGAGTCAGCCGTCGCTCCCCGACAGCACCGGCGCGCTCCGGGTCGCGACCGAACTCAGATGGCTGGGGTCCGACACGCTCGGCAAGAACACACCGGTCCCGGCAGCCTGGCTCGAGCGGTGGTGGAAGGCGGGCGGGCACTGCGACGAGTGGGTCCACCCGCTCGCCTATACGACGAGGGAGCGCCGCCTCAAGGTCCAGCGACTCCTCAGCGCCCCGGGGCACGAGCACCGAGCCGAGCCTGCCGGGCTCGAGGCATGGCTCGAGGACCTGGTCCGGGACGGCTCGGTGACGGAGTGTGCCCAGGCGATCGAGCTCGCAGCGTGGGTCCTCGAGCAGTCGGACCACATCGCCGACCGACAGGCCTCCGCCCAGGTGGCGGCTGCCCTCGCCCGCGCGCGCATCGTCCGCCTCGAGACGGGTGAGCTCAAGGCGGCCACCCGTGGCCGCGTCTTCGTGAAGGTCGACGGAGAGGATCGCCCAGGGGTCGACTTCGTCGACCCCGAGCTCGTCGCACTACCGGGGGTCAAGGAGAGCCTCGCCCGGCTCGGAGTCGTCCTCATGGACCGCACCGGTCGGCTGCACGAGCTCCTCGCACGCGCCCGGCAGGCCGAGGCGATCCGCGAGCCGGCAACCGTGTGGCCGCAGATCTGGGAGATCCTGCGCGACATCCCGCACGAGACGGCGGTCTCGATCCTGCGGAAGGACCTCGACTGCGCGGAACGATCCGACCTCATCCTGCGGGTCCGTGTCCGGACGGCAGCAGGGCGCTGGGTGACACCCGCCGCGGCATTCCTCGCAGGCGACATCGTCCCCGCCGACGGGTCTCGCGACCGCGACTACCTGATCGACCCCCGGTTCCACCGTGACGACATCGAGCTGCTGCGTGAGGTCGGTGCGGTCGAGGCACCGGCGGTGCACCATCAGGAGCCCCCGCGTGAGCAGTGGTTCCGCGAGTACGTCGACGCCATGAAGGAGATCTTCATCAAGGGGCAGTCGGGGTCGAAGCCCGACCCCGACTACGTGCTCGTCACGGGTGGTGCACCGATGTGGCCGATGCAGGTCCTAACGACGGCCTCGTCCGAAGCGAGGGCTGCGGCGACTGCCCGGATCCTCGCGCAAGGCCTGCCGGAGGCGTGGCGCGTGCACCACCGGTCGAACGCCAGCTACGGGGAGCGCCGTGTTATCCCTCCCGAGGCGTGGTTCCTGCGGCGATACGGGTTGCTGCCGACGTCGTTCGGCCTGATGCGCCCCCAGGACGTGGTCGTTGCTGCGGACGGTCTGCCGGGCGACGTGCTGCCGACGTTCGAGTGCTCCACCCAGGTGGCGAGTCAGCTGCGCCTCAAGAAGGACGTCACCGAGATCTCTGCGGAGGGCTGGACGAACCTCAAGTCGGTCGTGGACACGTGGACGCGGGACGAGGATGACGACCGCCGCCGCGCCGCGTTCTACGCATGGACCGCGAATGCGATCAGCCCCGAGACGATCGTCGTGCGGGTCGGGCATCGGCGGCAGCCGGTTGCACCCGCGAACGTGGGGATCACCGACGACGACGACACGTACACGGCGATGCTCGAGGCCCAGATCCCGGCGGTGCGCGTCGCGGAACCCGAGGACCTCACGATTCTCGTCGAGAACTGGGGCATGCCCCTGGGAAGGGATCTGCTCCAGGAGGAGATCTCCGTCGAGGTCGCCGGCGAGGCCGAGTACCTGACTGACGTCTACCCGCCCCTGAAGCTGCGGCTCGCGCCCGAGGACCGGGAGCTGCGCATCCAGCCCTGCAGCCGGCTCGAGCGCATGGTCGCCACCCCGCAGGGGCAGCGAGCGCTCCCCCTGCCCGTGCGGCGTGAGGGAGACACGATCCTCACGACGTCGGAGTCCCGCGAGGGCAGGCTCCGCCAGGTGTCGGACGCGCTGGGCCTGGAGCTGACCCGCGACGACGTCGCCCGGGTGTTCGAGCAAATGGACGAGGCAGCGGCGAACCAGCTCCGGGTCCGGATTCGGCGTGCGCGGGACGACGACGACCGTCTGCTGACGGCCGTCGGGGTCGACGCCCTCCGCAGGATCGTCCCCGCCCAGGCGCTCGAGGCCCTCGAGAGCCGCGCGCAGGCGATCGATCCGCGCGAGATCGCCGCGTTGGCACGGGCCGTGCACGGAGTCAGCATCCTCAAGCAGCTGCGGTCGTCCCTTGAGGACGCTCGCCTGGACCCTCCTCGCGAGTGGAGCGGGCGCCGGACGACGCGGCGCTGGGTGGCATCCCTCGGGTTCCCCGCGGAGTGGGCCGGCTTCCCTACGGCCGGACGTCCGGCTGTCGAGATCGTCGACGGCCCCGCGGTCCTCGGAGATCTCCACGACTACCAGCGGTACGTGACGCAGAACATCGCCGCCATGCTCCGCGGCGTGGGGAGCGACCGCGGGATGGTGTCGTTGCCGACGGGCGCGGGTAAGACGCGTGTCACGGTCGAGGCGCTCGTCCGCGAGGTGAACGCCGGGACGATCGACATCGAGAAGCCTCTCGTCTGGATCGCGCAGACCGACGAGCTCTGCGAGCAGGCCGCCGAGACGTGGACCTACGTGTGGCGCGCGATTGGCCACTCGTCGGCGATGCGCCTCGGTCGCCTGTGGGCGTCGAACGAGGTGCCCGAGGAGCCGGGCGCGTTCCAGCTCGTGATCGCGACTATCGACAAGCTCGACGTCGTGTCGCAGCGCCCGGGTGCGGAGTACGACTGGCTGCGCGACCCGTCCGTCGTCGTGATCGACGAGGCGCACGCCTCCATCGCACCGACCTACACCACCGTCCTGGAGTGGCTCGGGCGTCCCTCGCGCGGGCGGTCCTCGCAAACGGAGGCCAAGCCACTGATCGGCCTCACGGCGACCCCGTTCCGCGGCACGTCCTCGGAGCAGACGGAGCGACTGGTGAAGCGCTACGACGGGAACCGCCTGGACCGCGGTGCCTTCCGCAACGCCGACGACCCCTACGGAGAGCTCCAGGCCATGGAAGTCCTCGCCCGGGTCCGCCACCAGATCGTCGACGGCGTCGACGTCGCCCTCACCGACGTCGACCTCGCCGAGATCGAGGAGCGCAAGCGGCTCCCGTCCGCGGTCAGCGCTCGCCTCGGTGCCGACCTCGAACGGACCGAACGGGTCGTCGACGCGATCGCCGCGCTACCGGAGGACTGGACGATCATCACGTTCGCCCCGTCGGTCGAGAACGCGCGCGTGCTCGCCGCGCTGCTGTCGCACCGCGGCGTCCCCGCCGTATCGATCTCCGCCGACACCGAAGCCGCCGCTCGACGCCACTACGTGGACGAATTCAAGGCGGGACGGATCCGCGTGCTGACGAACTACAACGTCCTGACGCAGGGCTTCGACGCACCGAAGGTTCAGGCGGTCTTCGTGGCACGTCCGACGTTCTCGCCGAACGTGTACCAGCAGATGGTCGGACGCGGGCTGCGCGGCCCCAGGAACGGCGGGTCGGAGGAGGTCCTGATCGTCAACGTGCGGGACAACTTCCAGAAGTACGGCGAGCTGCTCGCGTTCAACGAGTTCGAGTACCTGTGGAGCCGCTGATGCCGACGCACGTCCTCGACGACGGCCAACGCGCCGCGGTCGAGGTCGCTCCCGGGCACCGGCAGCTGGTGATCGCACCTCCGGGTTCCGGCAAGACGGAGGTCGTCTCGCATCTGGTCGCGCATCTTCTGGAGTCGGGGGCCGATCCGTACAACGGCGTCCTCGTCCTGTCGTTCTCCAACGCGGCCGTGCACGCCGCGGACGCCCGGCTGCGCGAGCGCGGCGCAGGTCCCGTGACCGTACAGACCATGGACTCGTTGGCAGGTGAGGTCCTGCGGGACCTCTCCGACGCGGACGAGTTCCCGTCATCGTTCGACGAGAGGATCCGGCAGGCGGCGCGGCTGCTGGCGGACGCCGACTGGGACCGCCTCGGGCACCTGGAACACCTCGTCGTCGACGAGATCCAGGACGTCGTCGGGGTGCGCGCGGACTTCCTCCTCGCGATACTGCGCACACTTCCCCACGAGTGCGGGCTCAGCCTCCTCGGTGACCCCGCGCAGGGGATCTACGACTGGCAGCTCCGGGCGGCCAGTCGCCCGACATCCCGTACGACCTCCATGGAACTGCTCGCGCTCGTCCAGCGCATGGAGCGCGTCCAGGTCAGGGAACTGAGTGGCCGGTATCGTGCCGTGTCTCGCGACGCACGGAAGGTGGTCGAGCTGCGGGACGACGCCCTGCGGGGTGACCCGGACGGGCGTCTCGAGCAGTTCCTCGCCGACGTCGTGCCGGTCGGGCGGATCGCGGACGCCGTGGCGCACGCCGTCCGGTGGCAGGGAACGACCGTGTTCCTCACGGTGAACAACGGTCAGGCATTGCTCACCGCCGGTGCGATCGCGGCGACCGGGCAGCCCGTCGAGCTGCGTCGTAGCGCCCACCAGCGGGTCCTCGCCGGATGGATCGCGCGACTCCTGGCCGACCACCCGACGAGCGGCATCACGCGCGACGAGTTCGACGCACGTGCTGCGCACCGTCTCCCGGGGACTGACCCCGCGATCCTCTGGCGCGCTCTGCGCTCGGTCACCGGTGGGCGTGGTCGAGAGGTCGACCTCGCACGTTTGGCACAGGGCCTGCGACGTCCCCGCCCGCTGGTGCCCGACCTGATCGAGCCTGTGCACGCGGCTATCGTCGTCTCGACGGTCCATCGCGCCAAGGGCCTGGAGTTCGACAACGTCGTCCGCCTCGACTTCCCCGACAAGCCCTGGCACGACGAGGTCGATCGGGACGAGGACGAGGAGCGGCGGCTGCTCTTCGTCGCCCTCTCCCGTGCACGGCACGTCATCGCCCGGGCCGACGGGCCGGACGACCGCCGTCTGCGGAGCCTGCAGTGGGACGGCAACCGCCGCTGGTACCTGACCGGCCCGAAGGCGTGGATGACGTTCGGCTTCGAGCTGCGCATCGACGACCTCGACCGGGACGACCCGCCGGGCCGGGACCCGGTGCTCGCCCAGGAGCACATCAGGCGAAACGTCCGCGCGGGCGATCCGCTGACGCTGGAGCTCGACCTGACCCGCTCCACGCTCGAGCTCCCGGTGTGGGAGGTGCTCCACGACGGCGTGGTCGTCGGGCGGACGTCCACGGACTTCGGCCGGGCGCTCGTACTCGGCCGACGCCTCGGTGCCCGCACGGGACGGACCTCGAGTTGGCCCGTTCTACGCGGAGCGCGTGTCGAGGGTGTCGCCACCACTGCCGGCGATCCGAGCTCAGGGCCTGTCGGACAGCACGGGCTGTGGTCATCGGTGGTGTGTCCCGCCATGTTGCAGGTCGACTGGAGTGGAGAGCGAGATGCCTGATCTCGACGCGTGGTACCAGGCCAGAGATCTCATGGTCGACGCGGTGCGGTCCGACCTCTACGGAGGTCCTGAGGACGACGTGCTCGACGAAGCCCCGCTGGAGCGGTTCATCGTCGGCATCCTCCACCCGGCCACCGGCACCGCGGCGACGACCGCCGTGGAGGACGCCAACGACACCCCGGAGGTGGAGGCCGGCTCCGCAACCGATGCCGACTACGACCCCGGCGTCTCGTTCTCACACCTCCGCTATCCGTCCTCGATGGGTCTGACGTTCGGCATCACGTCATCGACGCGGTCGCTGGTGTTCACTGCCTCGGCGGACCGTTACGAGCCCGACGCCGCCTCGGACGAGGTCGCGACGCCTAGCGAGACCGGTACCCGCGCCCGTGCGCGCCGCGTCGGACGCTGGCGCCGCGTCCCGACCGGTCCCGTCGAGATCCACGTCGAGGTCGTTCGGGGGGGGTCGGCGACGTACGCGGTCGCCCACGGTCTGGCCCTGCGGACGGTCGTCCGGCCCGAACGGGACGGCGTCGTCAACGTCACGGCCGTGCTCGTCAACACGAACGCGCGTCCCCAGAAGGGCCACGTGGACCACCTGTGCTGGTTCCGGCCGGAACTGCGGGTCGCCACCGAGGACGGCGAGTTCCGGGACCGCCGGCCCGAGCGCACGCTCGCCCACCTCGACCACGACGAGCAGAGCGGGGAGCTGCTCTACCGGGCGCAACGGCACCTCGCGGTAGGCCATGGCGTCGCCGTGGCGTGGGACGAGGGCGGCCACGTCCCCGAGCTCACGACGACGTTCTTCCCGCAGCACGACCTGAAGCTCGCGAAGGCGGAGCGTACCGACGTGACCGGGCTGACGATGACGTCACTCGCGGCGGCGCCCGACGTGGCGACGCTGACACGCCCGCTGCTCGGCCTCGTCGACGGGTACACCGACTGGATCCGGGGCCGGGAGTCGTACGCGACCGCGGAACGTCTCACGGCTGCGCAGGAGACCACGGCACGCAGGCACCTCGACGAGGCGCGGCTCGCAGCCGAACGCATGCATTCCGGGATCGCGCTCCTCGAGCGCGATGCCGTCGCGCGCCGAGCGTTCCAGCTCATGAACGCCGCCATGCAGCAGCAGAGGGCGCGTCAGGAGTTCGTCCGTACAGGCCGCGAGGACGTCGTCGGTGAATGGCGCCCGTTCCAGCTCGCATTCGTGCTGCTCAACCTCGAGGGTCTTGCCGACCCGGCGTGCGAGGACCGCGACGTGGCCGACCTCCTGTGGTTCCCCACCGGCGGCGGTAAGACCGAGGCGTACCTCGGCCTGATCGCCTTCACGCTCCTGCACCGACGCCTCCGACGTGCCGGGGAGGACGGCGACGGCGGTGGCGTCGGCGTGATCATGCGCTACACGTTGCGCCTGCTGACGCTCCAGCAGTTCGAGCGAGCGGCCGGCCTCATCTGCGCCCTGGAGGACCTCCGCACCCGGGAGGGGGACCTCGCGACGGCAGCACCGTTCTCGGTCGGGCTCTGGGTCGGCCAGGGGGCGACCCCGAACTCCGTCGCCGACGCGGCGAAGGCCCTGCGGAAACTCGCCTCGGACGAGGAGCCGGCGGACACCGGCAACCCCGTGCAGCTGCTCACCTGCCCGTGGAGCGGCGACCGGCTGACCGCCGCCGACTACCGTGCGGACCGCCGTGCCGACCGACTCGTCGTCCGGTGCCCCTCCCCGTCGTGTCGCTTCCACGGCGGCGACGGCCTGCCCGTCGTGCTCGTCGACGACGAGGTCTACGCCCGTCGCCCGTCGCTCGTGATCGGGACCGTCGACAAGTTCGCGATGCTCGCGTGGAACGAGCGGAGCGGGCGACTGTTCGGGAGCGGCGCGTCGAGCAGCACCGACGCACCACCCGACCTCATCGTGCAGGACGAGCTCCACCTCATCTCCGGGCCGCTGGGCACGCTCGTCGGTCTCTACGAGACCGCGATCGACGCTCTGGCCACCGATCCGAGCACGGGCCGTCGTCCGAAGCTCGTCGCATCCACCGCGACGATCCGCAGGGCCGCCGACCAGATGGCAGCCGTGTTCGACCGGACGGCCCGCCAGTTCCCGCCACCGGGGATCGACGCCGACGACTCGTACTTCGCCGTCGACGCGTCGTCCCAGGAGAAGGGCACGCGCCGGTACGTCGGGCTCATGGCCCCCAGCACGAGCCACGCCACGCTCCTAGTGCGCACCTACGCCGCCCTACTCCAGGCCGGTGCTGACCTGCCCGCGGACCCCGCCGTGAAGGACGCCTACTGGACACTGCTCGGCTACTTCAACAGCCTGCGCGTGCTCGGCGCGGCCTACATCCAGTCGATCGACGACGTGCCTGACCGCATCAAGGTCGTCGCCGGCCGCCGGGCGGTCACCCACCGGATCACTCGTGACCCGGCCGAGCTGACGTCGCGTCAGCGTTCGAGCGAGATCCCCGTCCTGCTCGAGCGTCTGCAGAAGTCGTACCCGGACCCCGACAGCCCCGATGTCGTCCTCGCGACCAACATGATCTCGGTCGGCGTGGACGTCGACCGGCTCGGACTGATGGCAGTGATGGGTCAGCCGCAGACCACGTCCGAGTACATCCAGGCGACGAGTCGCGTCGGCCGCCGGCACCCGGGCCTTGTGTTCACGCTGTACAACGCCGCCCGCTCCCGAGACCTGTCGCACTACGAGTCCTTCACCTCGTACCACCGCGCTCTGTACAAGCAGGTCGAGGCGACCGGCGCGACCCCCTTCGCGCCCCGGGCACTCGACCGAGGGCTGCACGGGCTGCTGACCATCCTCGCCCGGCACACGCTCGCCGGTGCCGCCGCGGACAAGTCGGTCCGCGTGCCGGCCGAGTCCGACGCCTTCGACGGGATCGTCGAGACCATCCGCAAGCGGGCCGAGCGGGTGGCGGGCCCGACGACCGCCGAGAAGGTCGAGACGGCCGTCCGAGAGCTCACCGCGGAATGGGAGGCCGCGGCCGAGTCGGGCGGCCTGCTGCAGTACGCAGGCTGGCGGGACGGCTCGCACGCACTCATGGTCCCGGCGGGTAGCTCGGCGGCAAGCGACGGCCGGGGTGAGCAGCTGGCGGAGACGTTCCCACCGGAGGACACCCCCTGGCCCACGCTCACCTCACTGAGGAACGTGGACCGCGAGAGCACACTGCGGATCGTCCCCGGCCGGGGCACGAAGGGAGGCGGCGCACATGGCGCTTGACCGTCCGAAGGCTCGGCAGAGCCAGCTCGTCACGACGTACGGGGTCGGGTCGCTCTTCCCCTCCGGCGATCAGAGCTTCATGATCGCAGGCATCGACGAGTGGTACGCCGACCGGTGCATCGAGGTCGAGGAGCCGCGACTCGCCAAGTCTCTCGGCATCCGCACGTTCCGAGCGCCGTCGACCGGCGCCCGCTCGGGAGACGTCCCCGCCGTGCGGTTCCCGGCCTACCACTACTGCCCGGAATGCCGGAAACTCGATTACTTCTGGAAGTTCGACCCGCGGAGCATGCGGTGCACGGCCTGCGAGCGCGACCTCACACCGTCACGATTCGTCGCGTGCTGCGAGAACGGGCACATCGAGGACTTCCCGTACTTCCAGTGGCTGCACCGCGGCCAGTCCTCGTCCGGTGGCACGCACACCATGTCGCTGAGGACAAGGGGGGCCTCGTCGTCCCTCGCCGACATCGTGATCTCTTGCGACTGCGGCGTACGGGCGCACGACCTGGACGGCTCCTTCACCCCTGGCGCGCTCCGTGAGATCAAGCGGTGCGGCGGGAAGCGGCCGTGGCTCCTCGACGCGGACGACGAGGTGTGCGAGAAGCCTCTGCGCGTCCTTCAGCGAGGGTCGTCGAACGTGTGGTTCGCCGCCGTCCGGTCGAGCATCTCGATCCCGCCGTGGTCGAGCCCGAACGCGAGGTTCGTCACCAGGGTGTGGTCGCTGCTCGAGCACATCCCCGAGCCCGCTCTCGAAGAAGCCCTCCGTTCGATGCTCGCCTCCCACCCGAGATCCGGTATGACCCTCGAGGGTGTTCTCGCGCAGACGCGTCTGCGCAAGGGTCTCGACCCGGACCACGTGCCCTCGGACGCGGACCTGCGCGCCGAGGAGTACCTCGCCCTGGTGGAGGGCAACGACGAGGGGCCCCACGACACGTTCCAGTGCGTGGCGGTCGATGTCGCCCCCGAGCTTCGAGGGGTTGTCGCGCAGGTGTCGAGCGCGACGCGTCTGCGGGAGGTCCGCGCACTCCACGGGTTCTCCCGCGTGACAGCGATGCCGACCGACACCGTGAGCCCCCGGCTCGCCCCTCTGAGCAGTCGCGCCACGGACTGGCTACCGGCGACGGAGGTTCTCGGTGAGGGCATCTTCGTCCGCCTCGACGAGGCGCTCGTCTCGTCGTGGGAGAAGTCGCCGTTGGCCGGTGACCGGTGCGCGATGCTCGCCGAGTCGCTCGAACGGCGGGCGAGGGAAGCAGACCTGCCCGCGCCCGAGCCCCCGTCGGCGCGGTTCGTCGCCGTCCACTCCCTCGCGCACGCCGTGCTGCAGGAGCTGAGCCTCGACGCCGGCTACCCGGTGGGTTCGCTGCGTGAACGGGTGTACGCGGACCGCGACCAGGCGGGCTTCCTGGTGTACACCGCGTCGTCGGACGCCGCGGGCAGCCTCGGCGGTCTCGCGGCGCTGGCGGAGCCCCGCTTCTTCGGCCACGTCCTGCGGGCGGCGATCAGCCGCGCCGGCTGGTGCTCGAACGACCCGGTCTGCGCGGAGTCCGGACCATCAGGGGCCGACGGACTCAACCTTGCGGCATGCCACGCGTGCCTTCTGCTACCGGAGACCAGCTGTGAGCACCGGAACCTGTTCCTGGACCGCGTGATGCTCGTCGGGAAGCCGGACGAGGCCGGAAGCGCCTTCCTCGGTCGGCTCGCCGATTGACCGGTGTCACGGGACGTGGCTGTTCCGCTCGCGCCACGTCTCCGCGACCAGGTCCGCCGCGGCCTCCATGTCGGCGTGCTCCCAGAAGCGCAGGACCGACCAGCCGGCTGCGAGGAGGCGGGCATCCGTGTCCCGATCCCTCGCGACGTTCGCCTCGAGCTTCGCCCGCCACCAGTGCGGGTTCGAGGCGGGATGCGTCGCGTGCACCGGACACGCGTGCCAGAAGCACCCGTCCACGAAGACGGCGAGCCGTGCGCGCGTGAACAACAGATCCGCGCGGCGGCGCGGCATCCCCGGCAGGGGCGCGTCGACCCGGTAACGCAGGCCGCGCCGGTGCAGGGCGCGCCGAAGCATCAGCTCGGGCGCAGTGTCGCGCCGCCCTTGACGCGCCATGCGGGCGGAGACGGACGGCGACGAAGGCATCGGCACGTGTCCGGCGGCGCTCGGCACGCCTGCAAGTGCTCGCCTCGATCCGGACACACAGCGAACATAACGCCGCGCGGACAGCCTCCGCGGTCGCGGAACCTAGCGCCCCAGCGACCACTCCCACGCATCCCCCAACCGCTTCCGCACCGCCTCCCCACCGACCTCCTCGACATACCCCCGCGGCCCCACGACCACGAGCAGCACCCGCGCCCGCGACAACCCGGTGTAGAGCATCGTCCGCGCCCGCGCCGCGTCCCTGACCCCGTTGACGGCCAGCACGACCACGGTCCGCTCGAGCCCCTTGAACCCGAGCACGTGCCCGTAGAACACGTCCTCACCGGCGAAGAACCCGTCCCAGTACTCCTGGTAGCCGGCGAGCCCGACGGTCTCGACCTGCATGGGGTGCCTCCGGCCGGTGGTGAGCAGCGCGATCTGCCCGGGCTCCCAGCCCTCGTCGAGCAGGGCCTCGACGACGTCGTCCGCGGCACCGACGGCCTCCTCGGCGGGGACGTCGACGACGCGCACCGGCGCCCCCGCCCATCCGCGCGGCCGCGTGACACCCTCGTGCAGCGCGCCGCAGAGCTGGGCGATCTGCTTGGTGGAGCGCAGGTTCTCGTCGAGCTCGATGGCGGTGAGCTCGACGGGCGCGGTGCCGGAACGGGGGAACACCCGCTGGCCGTCGTCGGAGAACACGGCGAGGCGGCCGCGGTCGGGGTCGCGCAGGCAGCGCAGCAGCGCGGGCCACCACTCGTCGCCGAAGTCCTGGGCCTCGTCGACGACGACGGCGTCGAACAGGTCCGCCTCGGGGCGCTGCGCGGCGAGGTCGCCGAGCTCGCGCGGCAGGCGCTCCTCCCAGTCGGTCGGATCGGCGTCGTCGCCCGGCGCCGCACCCCACCGCACCGGCAGCTCGTGGAACAGCCCGACGTACGCGGGCCGCTCCCGCACCGGCCACGTCGCGGTCGTCCGCTCCAGGTACCGCGCCAGGCCCCGCGAGTAGCACATGAGCGCGACGCGCTCCCCGGCCCGGGCACGTCGCCGCGCGTGCTCGAGCGCGAGCCACGTCTTGCCCGTCCCTGCCCCGCCGACGACGTGAACCCGCGGCACCGCGTCGAGGAACCGCATGGCGTGCGCCTGCTCGCGCGTCAGCCGGTCGAGGTGGTCCTCGTACTGGGCGGCGACCGCGAGGGTCTCCGACTGGGAGGGGAAACCGCCGGTAAGCCACTCGACGAGCGCTTCGGCGGCCGACTCGTCGAGGGGTGCGTGACCGGCCCCGTGCTCATCGATCGCCCGTCGCACGAGGTGGACGGCGCGTCCGCCGTCGGCGACGTCCGCCCGGTCGAGCAGCATGGTCCTCGGCAGCTCCGGCGCGTCCCAGTCCCCCGGCACGTAGGTGTGCGGCAGGGCGACGAGATGCGCAGTCCGGGTCCGTGCCGCCGCGAGGCCGTGCCGGGCCAGCAGCGCCAGCAGGGTGTGCTTGGCGTCCTGCACCTGCCCGACGGGGTCGGTGGGGTGCCGCCCGGCACCGGACCCCTGCCACCACTGCCCGTCGGCGCGGGTGACGTGCCCGCCCTTCACCTCGATCGCGGCGACACCCAGCCCAGGCCACACGACGAGCAGGTCGATCTCCCGCTCCTTGGGACCGTCCTGCAGAGCGGTGCCCGCGAGGAGCACGGAGTTGTCCGGCAGGTGGTCGCGCAGCGCTTCCCAGGCGGTCTGCTCGGCACCGCCGTCCTCGGGGAACGCGGGGTGCTCGGGGTAGGTGCGCGCCACGGTCGTGACCTCCTCGGGTGGGTGTCCCGTCTTCAGTATCGACAGGGCGGTGAGCGGCCCTGAGCCGCTCGTCGACGCGCGCGACCTCAGGCGTCCGCAGAGCCGTCGACAGGTCCAGCCGCGGTGTCGGCAAGGTTCGTGGCGATGTCGCCGAGGTCCGCCGAGCCACCGCCGAGGTCCCGGGCGGCACCGTCACCGTCGGCCTCGCTCGAGCCGCGTCGCGGGCGTCGACGGTTGAACACCGCGCCCACGGCACCGGCGGCGTCACCCGCCGCACCTCTCGCGGCCGACGCCGCACCCTTGACGGCGGTCAGCGCACGCGCCTCGTCCGGGACGCCATCGTCATCGAGGTCGACGGACCGGAACATGTCAGCAGACCTCGTGACCGCGCCGCGGACCTCTCCGCCCAGGGACGCCACTCCGACCGCAGCCATCTGCAGCGCGAGCACTGCCCGCGACGGCTCACCCGGCCGCTCGTCGGCCGCGACCTGGTCGAGCGACGGTGGGAAGTCGACCGGCGGGTCAGGGAACGCCAACCGCGACGCCTTGACGACGTCCCTGCCGAACGTGAAGGACCCCACCCCTCCGATGACAGCCCCGAGCCCGAAGGGGACGGCCTTGCCGAGGGTCCCGGCCGTCAGCTTGCCGCCGGTCTTCAAGGCCTCCCGTGCAAGAACCGTGAGCACGGGGGCAAGAGCCGAGTCGGGGAGCTGCTCCGTGATCGCCTCACCCCACCCGTTCGGCAGCGCCTTGCCGGCAACACCGGCGGCCACGGTCCGTGCGTCCTGGTCGTCCATCCCCGGGATGGCCCCCATGACGAGCTTCGTCACCTGGCTCTGGGACTTCTCACCGAGCAGCATGCCGAACACCAACGGACGCGCCCTGGCCGGGTCGTCGACGGCGATCCCGTGGAGCTCCGCGACCGCAAGGACGTACAGCGCGCTCGTCTCGTAGAAGAACATGAGGTCGGCGACGCCGAGGCCGAGGGCGATGGGCACCCCGACCCCCGGGATGGCCGCTGACGCCCCGACGCCGGTGCTCGCGGTGGTGACGGTGGCGACGTACCGGCGTTCCAGCTCCTTGAGGAGCTCGACCGCCGTCGCCTCCGGCCTGTCCCGACGCAGGCTGCGCAGGTACTGCAGGACGGCCGGCCGCTGCACGGAGATCGCCTTGAAGATCTGTGCCTGCATGGCGTCCGCCTGGAGCGCGCCCCGCGCCTTGCCCAGCACCTCCCCCGGCACCGTTCGATCCTGCATACCCGTCGTCGTCGGCGCGACGTCCGCCATCGCACTCCACTCCTCGCACTGCTGCGCACCGACGGTCCGGGCGTCCCGCCAGATAACGGACGTTCGCGGGCAACGCTTGAGACCCCGTTCGGGTGGCTTCTCCACCTGCCCAAGACCCAGAGCCGAGCCCCCTCGTGCGTCCGGTCGACGACATCGATCAGGTCGAGGACGTGGACGGGGCCACGTGAGCCGCCGGCTCGTGCGCACGTCCGAGGCGCACCCCGCTGCGGTGGGCCGATGACGGTGCCGGACGTCGCGCAGACGACCTCCTTGCCTGCCCTCACTCTGACCCTGCAGCCCGACCGCGGCTGGGGCCTGGTCAACATCGAGACGATCGTGTCCACCGACCCGAACCCGGTGACCCTCCGCACCGACCTGCTCGGCATCGGCGTCACTGTCGAGGCCACTCCGCGCCGCTGGACGTGTGACTTCGGCGACGGCCACAGCCTCGCCACCAGCTCTCCGGGCCACGCGTACCCGGACCACGACGTGTTCCACGAGTACGAACAGCCCGGCACGACCACCACGCTGACGGCCGAGTGGGCCGGCCGCTACCAAGTCGACGGCAGCCCGCTGTGGCGCGACGTCGACGGCACCGCCACGACCGCCACGAACACCGCGCCTTTCACCAGCGAGGAACGCACCAGGCGCCTGGTCTCAGGACTGTGCACCGACGTCCCCCGGCCGCCCGGCTGCTGACACGGGCCACCCCGCCGTCCGCCACGGTCTCCAATCGGACGTCCCACGCTGCCCGTACCGCCGATCGCACCCGCCGACAGTGAGCCTCGAACAGGGCGTTCGCAAGGTGTGCGCTCGTCGAACCAGCGGGGGGTACTCCGGGTGGTGAGGTGGTGATCCTCGTCTTCACCGTCCTCCCGAGCAACCCACAGGTCACCAGCCGACCGGCCCCTGGCTGACGATGTCGACGGGGGCTGGGAGTGCCCCGCCTGACGCGGTCGCGGCCTGGGCAGGAGATCGGGATCACCGGCTCAACTCATCCACGTCCGGAGCCGATGACTGGACATGCCCCGTCGTGCCGACAACCCGCACTCCAGGCACCCCGCCTTCGGCACGTCCGACCCCATGCGGGCGCGCGATCATGCCCCTGTCCGCCGGCGCCGCCGGGGTCCGGGGCCCCTGCTCAGCCTCGTCGTGGTCGCGGCGGCGGTCTGGTTCGCCCTCGGCCGTCCGACGTCGACGGGTGACCTCTCGCCGCTCGCACCGCCACCGGAGGCTGCACCGGCCGGTGTCGACCTGACGGCCCCGCCCGCGGACGCCGAGGGCCCGTTCCCGGTCGTCCGTGTCGTCGACGGCGACACGTTGATCGTGGCGCGTCCCGAGGGCGAGACGCGGGTCCGGGTCATCGGTATCGACACCCCGGAGTCCGTGGCCCCGGACCGGCCCGTCGAGTGCTTCGGACCCGAGGCCGCGCAGCGGGCGGAGCAGCTGCTCGCCGGCACGTCGGTCATGGTGCAGGGCGACCCGACGCAGGACCGCACGGACACGTACGGCCGCGAGCTGGACTACGTCTGGCTGCCCGACGGGCGCCTCTTCAACCACGTCATGCTCACCGAGGGCTTCGCGCTGGAGTACACGTTCTCCGCGCCCTACGCCTACCAGGCGGACTTCCGCGCGGCGGAGCAGCAAGCGTCCGCGGCGGAGGTCGGCCTGTGGTCACCGACGTCCTGTGGGGCCGATCCGAGCCGCTGACCGTCGCTGCTCACGCCATGCGCGTGGGGGAAGGCAGCGCGGCCCTCGCCACCGCAACCGGCAACGCCGACGCCCGAAGTCGGCAGCGCAGGACTGCTCGACGGCCGTCGGGTCACCGATGACAGCGAAACCTCAAGAGCGGCAGCCCGGAGGTCGGCCGCTGACTTCCACAGAGCCAGGAGCAACCGTCCGAGCGGCGAGGGCTTGTCCACACATCGACCTGAACCGCCCCGAACCGCATTTACAACCGGTACTTTCCCGACATGCCTGCACGCCGATCGCGACGCCGCGCACTCGCGACACAGAGCGCAGCGCTGGTCCTGGGCCTCCTCGTGGCCGGCTGTGCGAAGGACGGCGTGGCAACCCCGACCCCGACGACGACACCTTCGCCAAGCCACGCCACGTCACCCACCGCCGCACCGAGCCCCACACCGACGGCACCGCAGCCGCCTTCGCGGCCGGAGGCGATGGCGGCGAACGACGAGGCCGGTGCCGTCGCCGGCACCCGCTACTTCCTGGAGCTCTACACCTACACACGCACCTCGGGAGACACCGCCCCGTGGAGTGCGCTCACCCACGACCAGTGTGGCTTCTGCGGCGCCGTTGCCGAGATGGCCGCCGAAGCCACGACCTCCGGTCGCACCGTCGTCGGTGCCGAAGTGACGGTCCATGACGCATTCGCCACTGAAGTAACTCCCGGCCAGACCTACGGCGTGACGGCGAATGTGACCGAAGCGCGCTCGGTCGAGTCCGACGCCTCAGGCACCGAGGTAGCTGCCAACCCGGCAAGCGACAACACCCTCTACGTCCTGATGACGTGGACCGACGGGTGGGTGGTACGCGAGGTCGACGTCTTGCCGGCCGACTCGTGAACGCACCGTCCCTCCTCACCGCTGTCGGCACGGCAGTGCTCCTCATGACGTCGACGCTTCCCACCGGCGGAGGCGGGCTTCAGTCCGCAGGACGCGCAAGCACGGGAGCGGTGCACCTCGCGGCACGCGAAGGCGAGGAGAGGCGCCTGGCGCACGAGGGGCTGCGCGGACGCCCCGAGTTCCATCTGGTCGAGTACCGACGGGCGCCTCGCTGCAACGTCGCCAGCCAGTACCCCACGACACCCCTCAACGGCGAGTGCGCACCAGCCGAAGGCATCGCTGGACTCAACAACTGCGGCGAGGACGCACCGCTGGAACCGCTCTGGACACGCACGCGCGACGGTGAGGGCGCCTCTTGGTCCCGGTGGCAGGCAGTCGACAACGGTGGCTGCGCCGTCGACATCCTCCCGGTCATGACGCAGGAAGACTTCCGCCGCCTGCCGATCCCCGCCCCGGTCTTGACCATGCAGCCGGACCGCGGCTGGGTCCTGGTCAACATCGAGACCATCACCCACACCGACCCCACCCCGGTCACCCTGCACACCGAGCTCCTCGGCTACGGCATCACCGTCGAGGCCACCCCCACCCGCTGGACCTACGACTACGGCGACGGCCACACGGTGACCACCACCTCCCCCGGCCGCCCCTACCCGAACCACGACGTGTTCCACCAGTACGAGCAACCCGGCACCGCCACCATCACCCTGACCGCCGAGTGGACCGGCCGCTACCAGATCGACGGACACCCCACCTGGCGCGACATCACCGGCACCGCCACCACCACCACGACCACCGCCCCCTTCACCATCGAAGAACGCACCAGCCGACTCGTCTCCGGCCTGTGCACCGACAGACCACGACCCCCGGACTGCTGACCGGCCGGGACCCGCCACCTGCCACCACCGGAGCGCACAGACCGCCCGACAACCCTCGGGCGCGCGGTCAGGTTCAGGCCGGCGCGACCACCGCGACCCCGTACGCCGTCGCCGCCTCCGCAAGCCGCTCGTCGTAGGTCACGATCCCCTCCAGGTCGTCACTGAGCTCGAGAGCGGCAGCCAAGTGGATCGCATCGAGGGACCGCAGTGTCGTCGGCTCCAACCGCCCGGCCGCGTCGAAGACGCGCGATGTCACGGACAGCAGGACCAGCCCGTCGAGCACCGTGTGCGCCTGCACCGCAGCCTCCGGCGCCGCCCTGCGGACGGCGCGCGTCAGCTCGGTTCGCACCAGGTCGCACGCGACCGGGGTCGTGCCGTGCGACCGCCACCACTCCCGCAGCGCCGGTGTCTCTGCCTCTTCGACGACCAGCTTCACCAGGGCCGAGGTGTCGAGGTAGTACGCCATGGTCAGCGCTCGTCGGCGCGCAGGTCGGCGAGCGCATCGGACAGTGAGGACCGCCCGCCCGCCGCAGGTAGGGGCTCAGGGAGCTCAGCCAGGTCGGTGCGCGCCGGACGCGCGGACCCGCTCTCGAGCAGACGCGCCAGGGGCGACGTCGGCAACGGCGACAGCTGCGCCGCCGGACGGCCGCGATCGGTCACGGTCAGCGTCTCACCGGCCGCCGCACGCGCGACCGCCGCCGACGCGTTCTGCTTCAGCTCCCGGATCCCGATCGTGCCCATGTGCTACATGGTAGCTCTTAGGTCGCTTCCAGTCCCTTCTCGAGCGAGACCGGCTGACCTCACTGACGTCCGGCATCAGCCGGCCGACATGATCAGCCCGCGGTCCACTGACGCCCATGCGTCGCCGGCGCTGCGAGCATCGCTCGCCAACACGCTCGCACCTTCCGCTGAGGCGCGGTCGAGCACCGCGAGGACGAGGGCGACGTTGCCCAGCGCATCACGCACCGCACCGGACCCGAGCGCATGGGCAGCATCGACGCTCTCGGCTCCGACGGGTCCCGCATGCGACGCCAGAGCCGATGCGAACGTCGCGACGACCGTGCGGTCGACCTCGAGATCACTCACTGTTGGCGACCGCCCGTCCACCTGGCGCGGAACGCACCGAAGACGCTGGTCATGACGGCGACGGTGACGCTGACGGCAGGACCACGTCGTCCCTCCCCTTCTTCGACAAGGCCTCGAGGTCGGGTTCGGGCACGAACACAGCCCGGGGAATGCTCAGCGGGTCGCAGTACTCCGGCGTGAGCACCGCTCCGTCCGGGAGCACGTACGGCGAGAGCGGCAGCCCGACCCCTGTGATGCGTCGGTGCCCGTCGTCGCCGAGCTCGACGGAGTAGACCCCGACGTTCGGCCACCGGTTGCCGTCGTCGACCGGCGGCCGCGTCTCGGGGGCACCCACGCACGCTGCCACCTCGGCACGGCGACCGTCCTCACTGACGTCGACCGCCAACGGCAGCACGGCCTGCGGCCCGACGTGGATGCGCGGGGTCCGATGGACGACATCGAACTCGACCTGGGAGGCGGCGTTCCGGACGGCGAAGTCGCGCCACGTCGACGTGAGCGCGGGCAGCGAGAAGTCGGCGACGCTCGCCGCCCACGCGTATGCGAACTCCGCCTCGCGGACCGCCTGCACCCATGGATCTGCCTCGAGGGCGCCGGTCGGCTCGCCGTCCACCCACCTCAGCTCAGGCCTCGGGGGTGGCTCGTCCGCTGCGCACGCCCCGACGGCCGCCAGCAGGACGACACCCAGTGCCGCTCGCGCACCCGTTCCGCGACGAGGCCGGCGGTCGTCGTCGCTCGTGCGAGAACTGATCACTCTCATCCGCCACCTCCGGCGAGCGTGTTGTCGGCAGGTGTCGTCAGAGCCAGACGCATGGCGTCGGACACGTCCCGGTACCGCTGGTAGAGGGTTGCGCCGTCCACCTCCGCAGGGGAGAGGGTCGCGGCCCCGCCTCCTGGCGGAGGACCGTCCCACGCACCGGCGTCCCGGTACGCCTGCGAAGCGCCCGCGAAGAAGTCCTGGACCGGCTCCGCGCCGGCGATCCGGATGTGGGCCACTCCCGGCGCATCCGGCGTCAGGTGGCGGACAGCGACCTCCTCGAGGTGGCCCACCGCGGCGTCCACACCGATCGCGACGATCGGGTGCCGGACCAGCGTGAGTGCGACGTCGACGGGCGCTCGCGCAACCCCGACGGAATCACGGACCGCGTCCGAAGCACGTTGGAACTCGGCGTGCGCTGCTCCGTCGATGGCACCGTCCGCGACGCCCCAGACGACCGCGAGCCGGTCCAGCGCCATGCTCGGCGACGCCCTCCCCTCGGTTGCCCCGGTCAGGGCGGCCGCCTCGTAGTCGAGGAAGGCATCCTGGACCCGGTTGTACCCGGAAGGCCGGCTGGTCGCTGCGGCCAGCACGGGGACGAGCTCCGATCGGGTGACCGCCGCCGCCGTCACTCCGGCGGTAGCGACCGGGCTGGCGACCAGCTCCCACGCCACGCGGGCGTGCACTGGTCCACGCATGGCTCCGACCTCGATGAGGCCCGGCAGCTGTGCCTCGACGACCTGCGCAAGCCGCAGCGCCCCCTCGTCACTGACGTTCTCCGTGAGGATCAAGGAAGGGTTGCTCGAGAGCTCGGCGAACACCGCGTCGTTGATCGCCGCGACCCGCTGCGCTGCCAGGAGGCTCCCGCCCGTCGCCTGCACGCCGACCCACAGCCGTCCGACCCCAGCGAGACCGTCGGAGGCCGCCTGCGACCAGTCCCGCGCCCCGAACCAGTAGTCGATACGACTCCTGTCGAAGACCGGAGAGTCAACCGACCAGTCGACGCCGGTGCCCGTCAGCCAGTCCTGGGCTGCTCCCGGATAGACGCCCAGCGTCGCCAGCACCCCTGCCGCAGGGTCCAGCACCCCGCGCGGATCGCTCCCGCCGACCGCCGCCAACCAGTACCCCGGCTGAGGGACCCCGACGGGCAGCCGCCCCTGGTACTCCTGCTCCCACGCATCGATCCGGTCGGCGACCGCCACCGTGAGCGTGACCCCCATCGGCGCCGAGTCGGGGTCCGCGAAGAGGTACCCGATGACACTGGCGGTCCCGTCCTCGAACAGCACCGGGCCGAACATCTCGTCAGCGAAGCCATCCGCCTGCGTCTGCGTCCACGCGGCCGACCCCGAGGACAGGGCATCCCGCAGGCGGGTCGCCACCGCCGCGAGGGTGACGTTCCGGTCCTGGTCCCCCGATCTCACAGCATTGCCCAGTGCTGTGAACATCCGGATCGACCCTGCACCGCCGAGCGTGGCGAAGACGTCGCCCATGACCTCCTCGTCGCCGCCCCATGCGTCGAGGAACTCGGAGAGCACCCGCACGGCGGGCGCGTCACCCGGCGCGTCCGCCACACGCATCACCGCGTCGGTGAGCCACCCCACGAGCGCCTCACGCTGCGCCCCCGTCATCGTCCCGGTCCGCGCCGCGGCCAACGCCTGCACGACCGGCACGTCCACGATCGCGTCGATGCCGGTCCCGGGCGCGTACGACGTCATGACGTCCACGGCGACGAGCGCCGAGACCGCCGCACGGTCCAGCTCCTCCCACTCCGTGCAGCACGCCTCGAACGCCCGCACCCCCGCAGCAGCGTCGTTCACGGCCGCACGCCACGCGCGCAGCTCCCCTGCCGCCGTCCCCACCGCCGCGAACGGCGGCACGTCCGCCCACGACCACCCCGCCACCGGGACACCACCGCCCGCGATCACAGCCGCCTCGTAGCTCGCACGAGCCCGCACCGCGCGGATCCGCGCCGTGGACACCTCGTGGCGCGCGACCGTGACGCGGCGTTCCATCGCGCGCAACGCGGATGCGTACCCCGCCAGCACCTGCGCCACCTGCCGGCACCCGCCGGCCGCGTCGTCCAGACCGGACGCCAGCTGCGCCGAACGGGCGTTGAGCGCCAACGCCCACGCACCGGCTGAACCCGCCACCAGCGCGTCGGCCGACGCCCGCACACTCACCGCTCGCTGCGTGAACCGGTCGGCCCGGGACACGTAGCCGGCGACAAGACCGTCGATCTCCTCGGGGTCACCCGCCTCAGGCGTGCGCTCCAGCGCCCCCAGATCCACGCGCACCCCCTGTCACGACCGGATGAATCGGGGCACACGGTACAGATCTGTACGAGAGCGCGGCGTGCACCATCCACAACACCCGACTCGCACAAGCAGCCTGGGCCTAGGCCTGGATCACCGGGCTCAAGGACGTCGTCGAGGGATACGAGCTCGACCTCACGCTCGACACCCCGTACGGCGGGCGCCCTGCTCGTCCTGGTGCCACGTGATCGTCACGTGCTCCGCGCCCTCGGCGAGCGCCACTGCAGTCGCCTTGCCGATGCCCGAGTCCGACCCGGTGACCAGGACCCGCCGCGGCAGCGCGCCGGCGGTCGCGTCGGGCTTGGCGCTACCGGTCGTCGTCCTGCCCGTCGTGCCCGACCAGCGAGTCGCCCTCGAGATCACCCCCGGACTCCGGTGACACGGGGCTGCCGGTCCTGTCGAACGTCGGAGCGTCCCCGCGGGGGCCCTGGGGGTTCTCGGTCGGCCCCGACGTCTCGTCGAGCGCCTCGGCGAGCCCGGCGTCGGCGCCAGCCCCCGTCGGCTCGATCTCCCTCGCCCCCGTGCCCGTCACGTCCTTGCTCATGCCGCTCCTCTCGTCCGTCCGGGCCGGGCACCGCGCCCGGCCCGGACGGAGGTCGTCACTGGTCGCCGATCTTCTTGTCCGCCGCCGACTGCGCCTTGTCGAGCTGCTCGTCGTGCTTGCCGCCCGTCGCGGACGAGGCCGCGTCGGAGCCCTTCTCCAGAGCGGAGTCGCTCGCCTGCTCGCCCTTCTCGCCCTGCACCGCGTCGGACGCCTTGCCCTTGAGGTCGTCGATGCCCATGCGTGTCCCCCTCCTCGGTCCTGCGGAGGGCCTGCCCGGCGCCCCGGGGCGCCGAACGGGCCGCACCGGGGCGCCCCGGCGCCGTTCCATCGTGCGTCGACCCCTGGACGCCCGCACCCGCACCGCGGGATCAGGGCGGCACCGCGCCTGCCGAGGGCCGAGCCGATCGGCACATCGCGTCGCTGCGACCAGCGAGACATCACGCTCGCTAGTCGACGGCCGTCAGCCCTCCCCGCCGGGACAGCGCGATCTCGTCACCGAATCCCTGCAGGGCTCGGACGTGATGGGCGACGTTGTCCCCAGATGCGGGACGACCTCACCGCCGAACCGCTTCGAACCAGTACCTTCCGGACATGCAGATGCGTGCACAGGTCGCCGCCGTGGTCGCCGCCATTGCCTTCGTGACCTCCGGCTGCGCTACTGACGCCGAACCCACGGACGACGCCACGTCGCAGCCGCCTGTGACTGCGACGCCGACGCCCGCTCTGTCGCCGACGCCCTCACCATCGGCGGACGTCACCGTCCCACCGGTGCGCCCCGAGGCGATGGCGACACCGAGTGCCGACGGTGCCGCGGCTGCGGCGAGCTACTTCATCTCGCTGTACCCGTACGTGTACGCGACGGGTGACCTGACGACCTGGAACGAACTCTCGGCGCCTGACTGCGTCTTCTGCAGCAGTACCCGCGACGGAGCCACGACCGTCCAGCAGAATGAGGGCCGCGTCGAAGGCGGTTCCATGACTGTCGAATCTGCCAGTGGGACAGAGATCGACGCCGGGAACTGGTACTCCGCGACTGTCATCGCGACGGAGGCGCCGTCTGCTGAGTACGACACGACCGGCACCTTGCTCGAGGAATCGCTCGGTGGGACGTATCAGTTCTCAATGGCCCTGACATTTATGTCAGGCTCTTGGCGAATCGACGCCGTCGACGTAGGCCCAGCGCAGTGATGCGGTCGCTTGGAGCGTCGGTACTCGCGCTCATCATGCTGGTGCTCGTCTCGGTGGTCGCACACGCCCGTGGGGTCGCGGGCGAGGCCCAAGGCGGTGCAGTCCGGATGACGGTCGACCGGTCCGAGCAGGTGGCCCGCGAGAACGTCTCTGTTCCTCCCGAGCTCAGGCTCTTCAACTACGAACGCGCCCCGCAGTGCCGCGAGGTCGCCGGGATCTGGACCATGGGCTCGGCGGACGGCACCTGCCCCGAGCTCGCCGACCTCGCCGGGGTGATCCAGCAGTGCGAGGACGGCGACACCATGGTCCTCCCGATGTGGCGCCAGGCCCGCACCACACCCGCTGACGCGTGGGGACCGTGGCAGCAGATCGACGCCGGCGGTTGCGGAGTCGACCTGCTCCCCGTCCTGACAGAGGCCGACTTCCGCCTGCTGCCGATCCCTGCCCCGACCCTCACCCTGCAACCTGACCGCGGCTGGGTGCTGATCAACATCGAGACCATCGTCTCGACCGACCCCACCCCGGTCACCCTGCGCACCGAGCTGCTCGGCTACGGCATCACCGTCGAGGCCACCCCCACCCGCTGGACCTACGACTTCGGCGACGGCCACACCCTGACCACGCGCTCCCCGGGACACCCCTACCCGAACCACGACGTCTTCCACCAGTACGAGACCCCCGGCACCGCCACCATCACCCTGACCGCCGAATGGACCGGCCGCTACCAGATCGACGGACACCCCACCTGGCGCGACATCACCGGCACCGCCGTCACCACCACCACGTCCGCGCCGTTCACCATCGAGGAACGCACCAGCCGCCTCGTCGCCGACCTCTGCACCGACAAACCCATGCCACCCGACTGCTGACAGCCCCCGGCGAGCGACTGCATCGCACGTGCAGCCGGTGCCGATTGGCTCGCACGACCCAGTCCGCCGGCCGCCTCCACCATCTGCCCAGCCCGCGAGGACGCCGAACCGCCCGCAGAACCCGAACGGAGAGTCGTGTCACTGCTCCTCAGCCTGGTGCCCGTCCCCGTGCTGCCACCTGAGCCGCCGCTCCGCACATCTGGCACCACCCTGGGCTGGGCCATCGGCCTCCTCGGGCTGGCAGGCCTGCTGGGCTTCGCAGTCTTCACCGTGCGGGCGATCCTCAACGTCCCCTTCCGCAAGCACGAGGTCCGCGTCGCTGCCTGGCTCTCCTTCGGCGGCCTGGCGCTGCTCGCTGTGTCCTACGTCGAGTGGCGCATCTACCACTACAGGCAGGACGTCGCTCGCGACACCTGGTGGGAGGCCAGGCAAGAGGCAGACGATGCAGCACAGGCCGCACTGGAAGAGGCCTATGGAATCACTTTCAAAGACAGCGTTCTCACCTTCCCCATGGAGGAGGAGCCGTTCCCATGGGAGATGAAGGTGGAATTGGCCGATGGCACGCTCTCGACCTGTTGGCTCAGTGCGCAGAATCGCTACTTCGAGATCTCGTGCGGGCCAGATCCCGAGACGGCTGTCCCGCTACCCGCAATCGACGGCAGCGCATCGGTACCGCTGCCATCAGCGGCGGACCTGACGGCACGAGGTGACGCGTGAGTCAGCACCTCGCCTTGGACTTGGAGTCTTTGCGCGACACGGGAGCACGTCTGCGACACATCGCATCGGCTTTCGACGCCGCGGCGGCACGAAGTGGACAAGCGGCCCACGCCGCCGGGCACCCCGGACTGTCGAGCAGCCTGATCGATTTCGCGCACAGCTGGGACGGCAGACGTGCGTCGATCATCGAAGACATCGCGGGCCTGTCGGACGCGTGTGCTGCTGTGGCGACGGCATTCGAGGACATCGACGCCAGCCTTGGTGCTGCCATGCGGGGCGAGTCGTGACTGATCGCTCGACATCGTGGTATCCGCTTGCGGCGACCGATCCCGTGCCGGGCGACCCCGCGGCGCTGACTCAGCAGGCCATCGAGCACGGTGAGGTCGCGACACACATCCGGCTCGCCGCAGAGTCGCTCGGAGAGCTCGGGAATGACTCAAGCATGCAGTCGCTCGCAGTCGACACGGTGCGCGGCCGGGCCGTCGCGCTAGGGAATGCCCTTGAGAAGGCGCGCGCTCGCTACCTCGCCGTAGCCCGCGCGCTCAACGCCTACGCCTCCGCCCTGCGCCACGCCCAGGAAGCCGCCGACGCCCTCCTCGCACGCGCACGCGCGACGCAGCAGTCCCTCGACGAGGCCACGCAGCAGCGGCTACGCGCGGCGATCCTCCTGCGCGACCTCGAGGACGACCCCGCCGCAGACCCGGCGGACGTCCGGACCATCAGCAACCGCCTCACGTCCGCCCGCACCGCGGTCGACGAAGCCGAGCTCCGGCTGGCAGGCCTGCGCGAGGAGCTCGAGGCCATCAAGCAGGAGCGCGACGCGGCAGCCCAACGGGCGATCGACCTCATCACCGAGGCCAGGGCGAACGACGGCCTGGACGACGGCTGGTGGGAGGACTGGGGGCTGGAGGTCGCGACACAGGTCTCCGACGTCGCCGGGACGGTCGCGACGATCACGGGCACGGCGGCGCTCGTGCTGTGCTGGGTCCCGATCCTGGGCCCGGCGCTGGCACTGACCGCGACGATCGCGGGCGCCGCCTCGCTCGTCGCCAACTTCCTGCTCGCGCACAACGGCGAGAAGGGCTGGGCCGACTTCGGCATCGACGCGCTCGGGATGATCTCGTTCGGCTGGGGCAGGGCCGTCGGCCGAGGACTGCAGCACCTGGCCAGGGAGATGCCCGAGGCCCTCACCGCGGTCCGTGGCCTCACGTCCCGCTCGGGCAATCCCGCCATCAGCGCCGCCACCGAGGTCGTGAACGCAGCGACGCGCGGCCGGCTGCCCGCCGCCGGCCTCACCGTGCGCGGCCTGTTCGCGAACGGCTGGCGAGCCGCGCCGGACACGTTCCGCGCAGCCTTCCAGACAGCGTTGCTCCGGGTCGGCACAGGACCCCGAGGGCTGCTCTCGATGGCGGGCCACGGCGACGTCGTCGCGAGCCGCGCCCTGCTGGACGACGTCGCGTCCGTCGTCACGCATCCCCAGGCGACGGACCTGCTGAACCCGCTGCTCGCCAAGGCGTCCAGCCTCGAGCAGCAGGTGGTGTGGATCCACAGGATCGATGTCGCCACGAACGCCTACGGCGCCGGACAGATGCTCAGCGGCTTCATGTCCCCGCCGCAGGAGTCCGCGCGCGAGAGGCTGCGGCTGTGAGCGCCGCGCTGGTCGGCTCGGTCCGGTGCGCGACGCCTCCCGGCTGGGTCATCTGGTCCGTGGGCGACGGCGCCGCGGCGGCGGACCGCCTCACCTCGTCGCGCGACAGCCCGACGGCCGCGGCCTTGGCCGCCGCAGTCCTCTCCTTCGATGACGAGACGGCATCCCACCACGACGGCGCGCTGCTCGCCGGCTTGTGGCAGCCCGACGAGAACGCCGCGCCCGTCGCCTCGATGCGCATCCTGCTCACCGCTTCGACGTCACCCCGCATGACGCCCGAGCAGCTCCTCGCCTTCGCGTGGGAGCCACCGCCCGGCGACGACGTGCAGGTCCTCGACATCGCGGCCGACCCGGGCCACCTGGCCGCCGGCCCGGCCGTCGCGCAGATCGTGCGCGGCGTACGACCGCCCGCCCGCACGGGCAACGTGCTGGCGCGGCTGCTCACCGGCCGTACACGTCAGGTCGTCACCCAGGTCGTCTGGTACGTCCTGCCACCGGGGACCGACCAGGTCGTCGCGTGCCGGTTCGAGACGTCGAACCCGTACCTGCTGGAGGAGCTCGGCGTGCAGACGAACGCGATCACCGACTCCCTCGTCGTCGACCTGGAGCGCACGTGAGCGCGCACGCGCGCGGGGCCGTCGTCGTCACCCTCCCCGACGACTGGGCCGTGATCGAGCTGGGCGACGACGCCGCCCGCACCGCGGACGTCCAGGCACTGCTGACCGAGCGGCTCGGCGACGGGCCGCAGTGGGCGGACCTGCGCACGGACCTGACCCGCGTACTCCTCGACAGCACGGCCGCGGCCGCCGATGCGCACGGGTTGTTCGTCGCGCTCGCACCGGGAAGCGGCGACGGCCCACCCGTCCCCGCGTCGGTCTCCGTCCACCGCCTCCCCGGCCAGCGCGTCGATGCCCGCGGACGAGCCCTCCTCGCCGACCTCGCCCGCACCGACGCCGAACCCGGGCAGAGCCTCGACCTCGGCGAGACGCCGCACGGCGTCGTCCTGCGCCGCGTGCGCGCCCGGGACGAGACACCCGACGACGCCCGACGCGGCACGCTGCCCTCGTTGGTCGTCGACTACTGGGTCGAACCGACCGGGTCGCCCGACCTTCTTCACCTGTCCTTCGCCAGCCCGATCGCCGGCGCCGGGGAGGCCCTCGTCGAGCTGTTCGACGCGATCGTGCGCACGGTGCGGGTGCCCGGATGAGCGGGCGACCACCGCCCGAGAACGCGCCCGCCGCATCGTTGGCTCCCACCCGTTCCCGTTGTCCGTGCTCCCGCACCTCGACGAGCGGCACGGTCGTGTCCTCCCTGTCGCCCGGGCCCTCGCGCGAGCGCCCGCGTCGCGCCCGGTGCCGGACGCCGCGTCGCCGTGGACCACGCGGGTGTCGAGGTCGTCAGCTGTGACGGCAAGACCCACGAGGCTGCCACAGAGCGTCACCGTGGCGCAGAGGTTTCGCGCCTGCGGGCGCAGGCGCGTGACGCGCTGGCTGTGCAGGCTCGGAGACGATCACCGTCGTCTCAGCACGTCGTCAGAACGCGGGGCCCTCGGCCTGCGACCCTGCGCCCGTCTCGTCCCCTTCCGTGGAGAGCCCTGTGCTCGACGAGCTCACCGCCACCGAGCGGTCCCCACCCACACCCGCCACGCCCAGCACCCGATGCGCCAGCATCGTCGCCCCGGCCACCGCCGCGGGCATCGTCGCCACCGCACCGCCCGGCACCAGGAAGCACAGCTGCGTCGCCACCCCGAACCCCAGCGCCTCGCGCCGGTGCGCCCGCAGCAGCCGGTTCCGCTGAGCACGCGACAGCCCGCGCGACACCAGCGCGCGCGACGTCAGCTCGTGCGCCAGCACCCACCCGGTGAGCATCAGCCCGGCCACCCACCCCAGCACGGTCCCGACCACGGGCACCAGCCCCACCACCCCGGCGATCACCGCCACCAGCAGGCCTCGTGCCATGAGCGCGAACCCGTCCACAGCCCCCCGCCAGAACCCGGTGTCCCCGGAAGGCACGGTCCCGGTCTCGGCCAGCTCGACGGCCTTCCAGATCCGGTCGTAGAACGGCTCGCCGACCGTCAGCGTCAACGCGGTGAACGTGACCACGACGACCACCACGGTGGCGGCCAGCACCACGGCCTGCGCGGCCAGCTCGGCGGCGCGCTCCCAGAAGGGCGTCCAGTCGTCGGCGAACGGCGTGAGCCGGTCCGCGACCGTCCCCAGGTTGAGCACGAGCAGCACGATGGCGGTGAGCACGAGGATCCCGACGACCGCAGCGGGGATCAGCCCGAGCGCCATGACCGTGGGCCGGCGCCGCCAGTACCCCCAGCCGCGCAGCAGCAGCCGCGCGCCGTCCAGCACCCCACCCTGGTCCTCAGCCACCGAGCACCCCAGGCACCCGCACCCGAGCCACCGAGCACCCCACCACCTGCACCCCCGCCACCAGCACGTCAGCCACCCCGCACCTCACCCACCGAAGCACCCACGGCGACCCTCTCGCCGCCGTCGCAGCGTAGGGCCAGCAGCCTGGCGAACCACCCCGCGACCCGCCCTCACTCCTCCGACGCCACCACCGGCGCCACCTCGTCCACCACCGTGGACGACCGCCGCGTCAGCAGGAACAGCACGACCCCCGCGGCCATCAGCACCCCGGCGAGCAGCCAGTGCTGCGCCTCCTGCCGCGTGAGCAGCACCAGGCAGGACAGCACGGCGAGCACGGGCAGCCACGTGGGCGCGCGGAAGTGGTCGTGCTCGACGCGGTCGCGCCGCAGCACCAGCACGGCGACGTTCGTCGAGAGGAACACGAACAGCAGGAGCAGCACGACGGTCGACGCGAGGTCGACGAGCTCACCGGTCACGGCCAGGACGATCGCGACGAGGGTGGTCACGACGATCGCCACGCCCGGGGTCCGCCGGCGCGGCAGCACCCGGGACATCGGGGAGGGCAGAAGGCCGCGCTGCGCCATGCCGTAGCCCAGGCGGCTGGCCATGATCATCGTCAGCAGCGCGCCGTTGGCCACGGCGATGAGCGCGACCACCGCGAACACCCCGGGCGGCACGGCGCCGGCCACGCGCACCACCTCGAGCAGCGGGCCGCTGGAGTCGGCCAGCTCGTCGGGGGCCACGACGGCCGGTGCGATGAACCCGAGCAGCAGGTACACGACGCCGGCGGTGGCCAGCGCCCCGAACAGCGCCCGCGGGTAGACGCGCGACACGTCGCGGATCTCCTCGGCCAGGTTCGCGGACGTCTCGAAGCCGACGAACGAGTAGTAGGCGATGAGCGCGGACCCCAGCACGGCCACCCACACGCCCGACCCGCTGGGCGCCGTGAGGGCACCGCCCAGGTCGGCCTCGCCCCGCCCGATCACCCAGACGCCCAGCAGGATGACGACGACCAGGCCCAGCGTCTCGATCGCGGTCATGACGATGTTGGCGCGCAGCGACTCCTTGATGCCCCACGCGTTGACCACCGCGACGAGCGCGAGGAACGCGATGGCGGCCGGCACCTGCGGGACGTCGACGAACGCGGTGAGGTACTCGCCGGTGAACGCCAGCGACAGGCCCGCCGCGCTGACCATGCCCGCGGCGAGCATGCAGAACCCGACGAGGAACCCGGCGAGCGGGCTGCGGTACGCCTTCTCCGCGTACACGGCCGAGCCCCCGGCGTGCGGGTACTTGGTGACCAGCTCGGCGTACGAGAACGCGGTGAGCAGCGCCATGACCAGCGCGATCGCGAACGCGAGCCACACCAGCCCGCCGGCTTCGCCGGCCATCTCGCCGATCAGCGCGTACACCCCGGCACCGAGCACGTCACCGAGGATGAACAGGAACAGCAGCGGGCCGGTCACGCCCCGCTTCAGCCGGGGTGCACCCGCGGCCTTCTCCGTCTCGTTCGCCACGCGCCGATTCTGGGACAGCGGCCCCGGGTCCGCGCGGTGAACGGGCGCGGGCAGCGGCGGCCCCGCCCCGCGACAGTGCGACGCTGCGCGGACGCCCCGCCCCGCGACAGGAGCGACACCCACGGACGCGCTCCCCCGCGACCGCGCTCACCTGCGCACACGCGTCACGCCCGCGCGTCACCTGCGCCCGCGCGTCACCCCCGCGCCGCACGCCTCCCGCGCAGCCCCTGCGACACCGCGTAGATCCCGACGACCACCGCCACCAGCCCCGCGGTCGCGCCCAGCTGCGCGCGCGCCGCGTCGTCGGTGAGCATCAGCACCACCACCCCGCCGAGCCCGACCAGCGTCGCCCACGTCAGCCACGGGTAGCCCCACATCCGCAGCGGCAGGCCCTCGGGCCCGGCCTCGGCGACCAGCCGGGGCCGCAGCCGCAGCTGGGACACCGCGACCATCACCCACACCACCAGCAGGGACGCCCCGGCGGCGTTGAGCAGGATGCCCAGCAGCGCGTCGGGCAGCAGCCAGTTCAGCCCGACGGCCACGAGCGCCAGCACGACCGACACCAGCACCGCGACCCACGGCACCTCGCGCTTCGAGACGCGCTGCAGCACCGTGGGCCCGTCGCCGCGCCCGGCCAGGGAGAACGCCATGCGGGACGTCGCGTAGATGTTCGCGTTGAACGCCGACAGCAGCGCCAGGACGACGACGACCTCCATGACACGCGCCGCCCCGGGCAGCCCGGCGACCTCGAGGACGGCGACGAACGGCCCGTCGACCAGCTGCGGGGCGTCCCACGGCAGGACGGTCACCATCACGGCGACGGCGCCGATGTAGAAGAGCATGATCCGCCACACGATCGAGCGGGTGGCACGGGCCACGGCCCGCTGCGGGTCGGCGGCCTCGGCCGACGCGATGGTGACGATCTCGATGCCGCCGAACGCGAAGACGACGACGAGCAGCCCGGCGGCGATCCCCGCCGGCCCGGTAGGCGCGAACCCGCCGTTGCCCAGCAGGTTCGACGTCCCGACGGGCTCGGTGCCCGGCAGCAGCCCCAGCACGAGCAGCACCCCGATGACGAGGAACGCGACGATCGCGAGCACCTTGACGAGCGCGAACCAGAACTCGAACTCACCGAACTGCCGCACGCCCACGAGGTTGACCACGGCGAACACGGCGACGGCCGCGAGCGCGACCCCCCACTGCGGCACGCCGGGCAGCCACCCGGTGACGATCCGCGCGACCCCGGTGATCTCGACCCCGAGCACCATGATCAGCGTGAACCAGTAGACCCACCCGAGCGTGAACCCGGCCCAGCGCCCCAGCGCCTTCTCGGCGTACACGGAGAACGACCCGCTGGACGGCACGGCGGCGGCCATCTCGGCGAGCATCCGCATGACGAGCACGACGAGCAGCCCGGCGACGGCGTACGACACGAGCACGGCCGGCCCGGCCACCGCGATCCCGACCCCGCTGCCGAGGAACAGCCCGGCACCGATCGCGGACCCGAGGCCCATCATCGTCAGGTGCCGGGGGCGCAGGGCGTGGCCGAGGGCGTGGTCGGCCCGGGCCGTGGGGTCGGCCACGGCCGTGCGGGCCCCCGTCCGGTCGGCTGGTGAGGACATGGAGCTTCCGCCTTGCTGGGAGGGGTGGCGACCGGCGGGCCGCCGGCGGACCACGGTAGTCCGCCGACCTGGCCGCGTCGGGGGCCTGTCGTCCTCACCGCCGCCCGGTGCACGGCTGGTCAGCGGCTCGTCCTGTGGTGTCGCGCCCGGGCACCGACCTCTGGTGTGATCGAGGACACGGCGTCGACCGGGGCGACCGCAGGCGGCAGTCGCGACGAGGCGGCCCCGCGCCACCCGGACGGAAGGACGAGCATGACCCCGCACGTCTCGGCAGGCTACGGCGTCCACTCCGAGGTGGGCCGCCTGCGCAAGGTCATGGTCTGCCGCCCCGGGCTCGCGCACCGCCGGCTGACCCCCACCAACAGCGACGAGCTCCTGTTCGACGACGTCCTGTGGGTGGAGAACGCCCAGCGGGACCACGCGGACTTCGTCGAGAAGATGACGTCGCGCGGCGTCGAGG
>JAEWEJ010000344.1 GCA_023389455.1 Actinomycetes bacterium
GGGCGCACCCGGGCACCGAGCCAGGCGCGGTACTCGGCGTGGGCGTACGAGCCGCCCCGGTACACCCGGCCGTACGGCGCGACCAGGTCGGGGCGCTCGCGCGCCAGCCACGCGAGGAACCACTCCCGGGCGCCGGGCCGCAGGTGCAGCGCGAGCACCGTCGCCCGCTGCGCGCCGGCCTCGGCGACCGCACCCAGCAACCGGTCGAGGTGGTCGGTGGAGTCCGTCAGCCACGGCAGGACGGGCGCCACCATGACGTGCACGGGCAGGCCCGCGTCCCGCACGGCCCGGACCAGCGAGAGCCGCGCCCGCGCGGTCGGCGTCCCCGGCTCCAGGCTCTGCTGCAGGTCGTCGTCGAGCACGGCGATCGACACGGCCAGCGAGACCGGCACCTCGCGCGCGGCCTCCACCAGCAGCGGCAGGTCGCGTCGCAGCAGCGTGCCCTTGGTGAGCACGGAGACGGGCGTGCCCGAGCCCGCGAGCGCGCGGATGATCCCGGGCATGAGGGCGTACCGGCCCTCGGCGCGCTGGTACGGGTCGGTGTTGGTGCCGAGCGCGACGTGCTCCCGCTGCCAGGACGGGCGCGTCACCTCGGCCTGCAGCACCTCACCGATGTTGGTCTTGACGACGATCTGCGTGTCGAAGTCGGCTCCGGCGTCGAGGTCGAGGTAGCGGTGCGTCCCCCGGGCGAAGCAGTACGTGCACGAGTGGAGGCACCCGCGCATGGGGTTGACCGTCCACCGGAAGGGGACGGCCGAGGCGTCGGGCACCCGGTTGAGCGCGGTGCGCGAGAGGACCTCGTGGAACGTGACGCCGGCGAAGTCGGGGGTGCGCACGCTGCGCACGAGACCGGGCATCGTGCGCAGGTCGAGGCCGGGCAGGACACCGTCCTGCTCCGCGTCGATCTTCTGCCCGTCCCAGCGCACCGCTCGATTCGAACACGTGTTCGATCCGCGGTCAAGCCGCTCGGCCCACGCACGGACGCCCGCACCGCCACGGGGCGGTGCGGGCGTCCGTCGTGACGGGCCGGGGCGTCAGCCCACGGCGACGACGCGGGGCATCAGGTCCTCGGCCGGCGGGTCCCAGGTGGCGGCGTCGGCGGGCACCTGCTCCCCGGAGCGGATGTCCTTGACCTCGTCCTGGCGGGGCGCGCCGTCGTCGGTGGCGTCGCCGACGAACCACACGAACGGGATGCCACGGCGGTCGGCGTGCTTGATCTGCTTGCCGAACTTGGCGGCGCTGGGCGCGACCTCGGCGGGGATCCCGCGGGCGCGCAGCGCGGCCGCGACCGCGTCGGAGCCGGCCCGCCGCTCCTCGGCGGTGACGGCGACCAGCACCGCGCTGGGCACCGAGCGGGTCGCGCGCACCAGACCGGCCGACAGCAGCCGGGACACGAGGCGCGAGACACCGATCGACAGGCCGACGCCGGGGTAGGTCTGGTTGCCGTCCGACGCGAGCGTGTCGTACCGCCCGCCGGAGCAGATGGACCCGAGGTCCTCGTGGCCGACGAGCACGGTCTCGTAGACCGAGCCCGTGTAGTAGTCCAGGCCGCGCGCGATCCTCAGGTCGGCGACGACGACGCCGGGCGCGCGCTCGGCCGCAGCGGCCACGAGCGCGCCGAGCTCGCCCAGGCCCTCCTCGAGCAGCTCGGTGCTCGCGGCGTGCTGCTCGGCGAGCGCGCGGACGCGGTCGACGACCGAGAGGTCGTCGCCGCTGATCGCGGCGAGGTCGAGGCAGGCGGCGGCCTGGGCGGGGGTCGCGCCCGCCTCGGCGACGAGCAGGTCGGCCACGGCCTCGCGGCCGATCTTGTCGAGCTTGTCGATGCTGCGCAGCACCGCCTCGACGTCGTCGAGCCCGAGCCCGCGGTAGAAGCCCTCGGCCACCTTGCGGTTGTTCACGAGGATGCGCACGGGCGGCACGCCGAGGTCGCGCAGGGAGCCGAGCGCGTCGGCCATCACCAGCGGCAGCTCGACCTCGTAGTGGTACGGCAGGGCCCCGGCACCCACGACGTCGATGTCGGCCTGGACGAACTCACGGAACCGGCCGTCCTGGGGACGCTCGCCACGCCACACCTTCTGGATCTGGTAGCGCCGGAACGGGAAGGCCAGGTGCCCGGCGTTCTCCAGCACGTACCGCGCGAACGGCACCGTGAGGTCGAAGTGCAGGCCGAGCTGGCCCGCGCGCTCGGGGGCGGCGTCGGGGTCCTCCTGCAGCCGGCGCAGGACGTAGACCTCCTTGGAGGTCTCCCCCTTGCGCAGCAGCTGGTCGAGCGGCTCGACGGCCCTCGTCTCGATGCCCGCGAAGCCGTGCAGCTCGAACGTGCGGCGCAGGACGTCGAGGACGTGCTGCTCGACGATGCGCCCGTCGGGCAGCCACTCGGGGAATCCGGACAGGGGTGTGGGACGTGCCATGGGCACGATGATCCCAGAACCGCACGGGCGGACGGCACGCGGGTCCATGCACGGTGCGCCGCGCAGCGCGGGTGGGCCGCGGGTGCGGCAGCGCACCCGCGGGCGGCTCAGCGGGTGCGCGGCAGGTACGGGTTGGTCGCGAGCTCGGTCGCCACGTCGGTGGCCGGGCCGTGCCCGGGCAGCACCCGGGAACCGCGGGGCAGCGTGAGCACGACGTCACGCAGGGTCGCCGCCATCGCGGCGTCGTCGCCGCCCGGCAGGTCCGTGCGCCCGATGCTGCCCGCGAACAGCACGTCCCCCGACAGCACCACCGGGTCGCGGTCCCCCGCCTCGACGAGGTAGAGGGTCGAGCCCTCGGTGTGGCCGGGAGCGTGACGGGCCAGGACCGGCACGCCGCCCAGGTCGAGCTCGTGGTCGCCCGTGCGTCCGGCGCCCGCGCTGCCGAAGGTCTCGACCCGCTGCGGGGCACGCCACGACGCGAGGTCGACCCCCGCCGCCCGCAGCGCCTGCGCGAGAGGGCCGCGGGGGTCGTGACGCGGGTCCAGGACGCCGAGCGTCCCGAAGGGGTCCTCCAGCCGGTGGGCGTCACCGGCGTGCAGCACGACCGGCACGTCGAACGCCCGGCCCAGCGCGGGGGCGTCCCACGTGTGGTCGGCGTGCCCGTGCGTGATGAGGACCGCGCGGGGCGCCAGCCCGTGCGTCGCGACGAGCTCGCGCACCTGCTCCCCCGCACCCGCGCCCGGGTCGACGACGACGCAGGAACGGTCCTGCGCGACCAGGACGGAGCACCGCGCGGCGAAGACGGGGGCCAGGACCGTGAGGATCTGCATGACCGGCACGCTAGACGAGCGACCCCCCCTGCCGCCGTGTCGCCCGCACGACCGGCGCAACCGCCGCGCCCAGCGTGCGCGACGACCGCCCCGGCTTGCCTAGACTGTCCCGGGGTCCGGCACGTGTCCGGCGGTGGCACGTGTGACGGCAGTGGTGCAGCGGTGACGCGCACGCGCCGGCGGCACGACGAGACTGAGGAGAGCGGTGTCTTCGAAGCGCGAGCGCGAGTACGAGCGCCGGCGGTACGAGAAGCAGCACGCCCGCCTGCTCGAGGTCCAGCGCGCGCGGCGTCAGCGCAGCCGCATGATCGCCGGCGGGGTCGTCGGGGTGCTCGCGCTCGGCCTCGTCGCCGGAGCGGTCGTGAGCCTGTCCCGCGACGACTCCTCCACCGCGGGCGGGTCCACCGCCGACGGCACGACCCCGACGCCCCTGGCGACGTACCCCCCGCGCACCGGCAACGGGGGCGAGCGGCCCGATGCCGCGCTGGCCGAGGGCCGCGCATGGACCGGGACGCTGCGCACCTCGGCGGGCGACGTGGGTGTCGAGCTCGACGGCGCCGCCGCCCCGCAGGCCGTGGCGAACTTCGTGACGCTGGCGGACGAGGGCTACTTCGATGGCACCGTCTGCCACCGTCTCGTCACGCAGGGGATCCACGTGCTGCAGTGCGGCGACCCGACGGCGACCGGCACGGGCGGACCGGGGTACGCCTGGGGCCCGCTCGAGAACACGCCCGCCGACGACGTCTACCCGGCAGGCACGATCGCGATGGCCCGCATCGGCGGCGACGCCGAGTCGATGGGCTCCCAGTTCTTCCTCGTCTACGAGGACTCGCAGATCCCGTCCGACGCGGCGGGTGGCTACACCGTGTTCGGCCACATCACGTCCGGTCTGGACGTGGTGCAGGCCATCGCTGACGCGGGGACACAGGACGGCACCGAACGTCCGGTCTCCGACGTCACCATCGAGGGAGTGGAGATCCAGTGACCGAGCACCCGACGACGCCGTCCGCGGACGACGCCGAGCAGGCTCCCCCCCTCGCGGGCGACCCGGCACCGACGTCCGGGCCGAGCGCCCCCGACGAGGCCGTGGCCGCCGACGTGACGGACGCCGGCGCCGAGGCGACCACCGACGAGGCGGGCGCGACGAGCGACGAGGCCGCGCCCACCGAGGACCCGGCCGATGCTGCCGAGCCTGTGGCCGACGACGCGGCGACGGAGGTGAGCGAGGCCTCCCCCGGGACGACCGAGCCCGACGCGACCGCGACCGACGCGACCGAGCCGAGCACGGCGCCGGCCGCCGAGGACGATGCTGCGCCCGTGAGGGAGCAGGACGGGACGCCGGCCGAGGCCCCGGCCACCGAGGACGCTGCTGCGCCCGTGGCGGAGCAGGACGAGGCACCGGCCGCGCCCGGCACCGCGGACGACGCGACGCC
>JAEWEJ010000153.1 GCA_023389455.1 Actinomycetes bacterium
CCCCGCCGCCCGCGGGGCCCCGGGGGCCCGGGCGGCCGGTCCACCCACCGCGACCACCAGGCAGGGACCATGGACACCGAGCACATCCTCGAGATGCGCGGCATCACCAAGACCTTCCCCGGCGTGAAGGCGCTCTCCGACGTCACTCTCGCGGTCCGGCGCGGCGAGATCCACGCGATCTGCGGCGAGAACGGCGCCGGCAAGTCGACGCTCATGAAGGTGCTGTCGGGCATCTACCCCCACGGGACCTACGAGGGCGACATCGTCCTCGACGGCCAGGTGCAGGAGTTCCGCGGGATCCGCGACTCCGAGCGTCAGGGGATCGTCATCATCCACCAGGAGCTGGCGCTGTCGCCGTTCCTGTCGATCGCCGAGAACATCTACCTCGGCAACGAGCGCGCCGCCCGCGGCGTGGTCGACTGGAACCGCACCAACGCCGAGGCCGCCCGCCTCCTGGAGCGCGTCGGTCTGGCCGAGCGCCCCGACACCCGCGTCAGCGACATCGGCGTCGGCAAGCAGCAGCTCGTCGAGATCGCCAAGGCGCTGTCGAAGGAGGTGCGCCTGCTCATCCTGGACGAGCCGACCGCCGCCCTCAACGACGAGGACAGCGCCCACCTGCTCGGGCTCATCCGCGGGCTGCGCGACGAGGGCATCACCTCGATCATCATCAGCCACAAGCTCAACGAGATCGAGGCGATCGCCGACACCACGACGATCATCCGCGACGGCCAGACCATCGAGTCCCTCGACATGCACGGCGACGAGCCGGTCAGCGAGGAGCGGATCATCCGTGGCATGGTCGGACGCCCGCTCGACAACCGCTTCCCGGCGCACGAGCCGGCGATCGGCGAGGAGGTGCTGCGGATCGAGGACTGGACCGTGCACCACCCCGTCGACCAGAACCGCAAGGTCGTCGACGGCGCGAGCATCACGGTGCGCCGCGGCGAGATCGTCGGGCTGGCCGGCCTCATGGGCGCCGGCCGCACCGAGCTCGCGATGAGCGTCTTCGGCCGGTCCTACGGGGCCCGGATCTCCGGGCGGCTGTACAAGGACGGGCAGGAGATCACCGCGGCCACCGTCCGGCAGGCCATCGCCCACGGCATCGCCTACGCGACCGAGGACCGCAAGCGCTTCGGCCTCAACCTCATCGACACCGTGCGGCACAACGTGTCCGCGGCGTCCCTCGGGTCGCTCGCGCGCGGCGGGGTCGTCGACCGTGAGGTGGAGACGGAGGTCGCCGAGCGGTACCGCAAGGAGCTCAACATCCGCACGCCCTCGATCGAGGCGCTGGTCGGCAAGCTCTCGGGCGGCAACCAGCAGAAGGTCGTGCTCGCCAAGTGGCTGCACGCCGACCCGGACGTGCTGATCCTCGACGAGCCCACGCGCGGCATCGACGTCGGGGCGAAGTACGAGATCTACACGATCATCAACCGGCTCGCGGACGCGGGGAAGGGCGTGCTCGTCATCTCCTCGGAGCTGCCGGAGCTGCTCGGTGTCTGCGACCGCATCTACGCGCTCAGCCAGGGCCGCGTCACCGGCGAGGTGGCCCGCGCGGACGCCACCCAGGAGCACCTCATGCACTACATGACGATGGACAAGGACGGGATCGCCCGATGAGCACCACCACCGACCTCAACGTCCCTTCGCCGACGCCTCCCGACCTGCCCCGCATGTCGATCGCGCAGCGTCTCCAGGGCCTGGGCGGCAACGCCCGCCAGTACGGCATCTTCGGCGCCCTCGTCGTGATCGTGCTGCTGTTCCAGGTGCTGACCGACGGCAAGCTGCTGCTCGCCAACAACGTCGCGGCGCTGTTCCAGCAGAACGCGTACGTCATGATCCTGGCCATCGGCATGGTCATGGTGATCGTCGCCGGGCACATCGACCTGTCGGTCGGCTCCGTCGTCGCCTTCGTCGGCGGCGTCGTCGCGGTGACGATGCGTGACTTCGACGCGCCCTGGGTCGTGGCCGTCCTCGTGGGCCTGGCGCTCGGCGCGCTCGTGGGGGCCTGGCAGGGGTTCTGGGTCGCCTACGTCGGCATCCCCGCGTTCATCGTGACGCTCGCCGGCATGCTGATCTTCCGCGGCCTCGCGCTCGTGGTGGTCGGCCAGACGCTCGCCGGGCTGCCGCCCGCGTTCATCCAGATCTCCAAGGGCTCGCTGCCGAACGTCCTGGGGTTCGCGGGCAACATGGACGTGGTCACGCTCGTCATCGGTGTCGCGGCCGTCGCGGCCATCGCGATCAGCCAGCTGCGGGCGCGCCGCGCGCTGCGCAAGCACGACCTGCACGTCGAGGCGTTCAGCCTGTTCGTCATCAAGATCGTGCTCATCGCGATCGGCATCGGCGCGCTCACCGTGATCCTGTCGCTCTCGGCCGGGGGCACCCCGATCGTCCTGGTCATCATCGGCGTCCTCGTGGTGGCGTACTCGTTCCTCATGGGTCGCACGGTGTTCGGCCGTCACATCTACGCGATCGGCGGCAACCGGGCCGCAGCCGCGCTGTCCGGCGTGAACACCCGCAAGGTCGACTTCTGGATCTTCGTCAACATCGGGTTCCTGGCCGGCGTCGCAGCCGTCGTCACGACGGCCCGCGCGGGTGCCGCGATCGCCGCCGCGGGGCAGAGCTACGAGCTGGACGCGATCGCCGCGTGCTTCATCGGCGGCGCGGCGGTCACGGGCGGCATCGGCCGGATCTCCGGCGCGATCATCGGTGCGCTCATCATGGGCGTGCTCAACATGGGCCTGTCCATCATGTCCGTCGACCCGTCGTGGCAGATGGCGATCAAGGGCATGGTGCTGCTGCTGGCGGTCGCGTTCGACCTGCTCAACAAGCGGCGCGCGGGCACGCAGTAGAGGCGCGGCAGCGCGGCGCGGGCCGTGCGCGCGGGTAGGTTGCGACGGTGAGCAGGCGAGGGGCGGCGGCGGGTTCGCAGACCGCCCTGCGCGAGGCCAACAAGGCGCTCGTCGTCGGGACCGTGCAGCGGTACGGCGGGCTCACGCAGGTGGAGCTCGCGGCGGCCACGGGCCTGTCGCAGGCGACCGTGTCGACGATCGTCCGGGAGCTCCTCTCCGCGGGCATCGTCGACACGGCGGCGACCACGCGCAGCGGGCGCCGTGCCCAGCTCGTCACGCTCGCCCGCCGGGTCGGCCTGGCGGTCGGCGTGCAGGTCGGCCACCGCCACCTGCGGGTCGCGCTGGGCGACTTCGCGTACGAGGTGGTGGCCGAGCAGGCGCTGCCCCTGCCGTACGAGCACCCCTCGGACACCACGCTGGACCGTGCGGCGCTGCTCGTCATGGACCTGCTCGAGCGCATCGGCTCCGACCTGCAGGACGTCGTCGGGATCGGGGTGGGCGTGCCCGCGCCGGTCGACACCGACACCGGCATGGTGTCCGTGCCCGGCGTCATGCCCGGCTGGGAGGGGGAGCACCTGGGCCAGGTCCTCACCAAGCGGCTGGGCCGCCCGGTGCACGTCGACAACGACGCAAACCTGGGGGCGCTGGCGGAGGCCACGCTCGGGGCGGCGCGCGGGTACCGCGATGCGGTGTACGTGCGGGCGTCCTACGGCACGGGTGCCGGCATCGTCATCAACGGTCAGGTGCACCGCGGGTTCGCCGGGACGGCCGGCGAGATCGGGCACGTGCAGGTGGACCCCACGGGGCACATCTGCCGGTGCGGGTCGCGCGGCTGCCTCGACACGGTGGTGGGGGCGAACGCCCTGGTGGCGCCCTTGCGCGCGGCCCACGGCTCGTTGGCGCTGCGGGACGTCATCGCCCGTACCCGCGCGGGCGACCCGGGGTTCGCCCACGTGGTCGCGGACGCGGGCGCGCTGATCGGGTCGGTCGTCGCGGGGCTCGGCACGGCGGTCAACCCGCAGTGCGTCGTCGTGGGTGGCGAGCTGTCCGAGACGGGCGAGGTGCTGCTCGGCCCGCTGCGCGAGTCGGTGCGCCGTCGGGTCCTGCTCAACCAGATCGCCCCGCTGGAGGTCGTCCCGGCGCAGCTGGGTCAGCGCGCCGAGGTGATGGGCGCGCTGGTCCTGGCGCTGCGCTCGGCGGACGTGCCCGCGCGCGCGACCGACGACGTGGTCCCCGGGCGCGACGTCGCGCCCGGCTGCGGCGACGTGCCGGCGGGCGACGAGGGAGCCGACGGGCGGGGTGACGAGGGTTGACCGGGGGAGAGCAGGGGGATTCACTGCACGGTGACACGTGCGCGACGGGGAGCGGGTGGGTCCAGCCATGACTGACGCGACGCGGGTGCCGCTGCTGTCGATGCGCGGCATCAGCAAGCGGTTCGGCGGGGTCGAGGCGCTCGTGGGCGTCGACCTGGACGTGCACCGCCACGAGGTGGTGGCGCTCGTCGGCGACAACGGCGCCGGCAAGTCGACCCTGGCCAAGACGGTCGCGGGCGTCCTGACGCCGGACACGGGGCTGGTCGAGATCGAGGGTGTGCCGGTGAGCATCCCCAGCCCTGCGGCCGCGCACGCGCTCGGCGTGGCGACGGTCTTCCAGGACCTGGCGCTGTGCGACAACCTGGACGTGACGTCCAACCTGTTCCTCGGCCGGGAGCTGCGCGACGCGCGCGGCGTGCGGGACGACGAGCGCATGGAGCAGGTGGCGCGGGGCATCCTGCGGGACCTGACGAGCCGGATCCCCTCGGTGCGCGTGCCGCTGTCGCAGCTGTCGGCGGGCCAGCGGCAGTCGGTGGCGATCGCCCGCACGCTGATCGGCGAGCCGCGCATCGTCGTGCTGGACGAGCCGACGGCGGCGCTGTCCGTGGCGCAGACGGCCGAGGTGCTCATGCACATCGAGGGCCTGCGCGACCTGGGGCTGGGCGTGATCCTCATCAGCCACAACATGACGGACGTGCGGTCGGTCGCGGACCGCATCGAGGTGCTGCGCCACGGCCGCAACAACGGGTCGTTCGACGCGCGGACCACCGGCTACGAGCACATCCTCGGCGCGATCACGGGTGCGGTGCGCCCGGACGGGCCGCGTCGCACCCTCGCGACACGCTCCTGACCCACCGCGCCGCACGTCGTCGCGGCCGGCGCCGGATCACCCCGGCGACCCGGTGGGTGCACCCCGTCCGGGTGGTGGCCGCGCTCCCACCTGTCTCGACCGGAGCAGCGGCGCCATGTCGTGATGAGTTCGTAACCAAGAGATGCAGATCAGGAATTGACTTCGGGTTCCGAACGAAAGCAGAGTGTGGGCACTGCAACGGGACGACGACGACCCTGTCCACGCCCGACGCAGCCGGAGCCTCCGGTCGGTCGCGGCGCAGCGACCGCGCTCGGACGCCCGATGAATTCGGGACCGGAACCTCTCGACGACGAGAAGGAGCGAACGAGATGCGACGCAAGATCACGATGGCCGCAGCGGCAGGGGCCCTGGCGCTGAGCCTGGCCGCCTGTGGCGGCGGCGGTGCGGGGAGCACCGAGAGCACCGAGGGCGCCGGGGGCGGCGCCGAGAAGAGCGACATCACCATCGGTGTCGCCATGCCCACCGAGACCTCCGAGCGGTGGATCGCCGACGGCAACGCCGTCAAGGACGGCCTGGAGAAGCTCGGGTACAAGGTCGACCTGCAGTACGCGGGCGACGACATCCCGACGCAGACCCAGCAGATCGACCAGATGATCACGAGCGGCGCCGACGTGCTCATCATCGCCTCGATCGACGGCACCGCGCTCACGAGCCAGCTCGAGAACGCGGCCGCGCAGAACATCCCGGTCATCGCGTACGACCGCCTCATCCGCGACAGCGAGAACGTCGACTTCTACGTCACGTTCGACAACTTCGCGGTGGGCGTCGCGCAGGGCACCGCCCTCCTCAAGGGCATGGGCATCCTGGACGAGGGCGGCACCAAGGTCTCCAGCGTCACCGGGCCGTTCAACATCGAGCTGTTCGCCGGCTCGCCCGACGACAACAACGCCGGGTTCTTCTTCGAGGGCGCGATGTCGATCCTGCAGCCGCACATCGACAGCGGCCTGCTCGTCGTGAAGTCCGGCCAGACGGACTTCGACACCGTCGCCACGCTGCGCTGGTCGCAGGAGGCGGCGCAGAAGCGCATGGAGGACCTGCTGACGTCGACGTACTCCGACGGCTCCAAGCTCGACGGCGTGCTCTCGCCGTTCGACGGCATCTCGCGCGGCATCATCACCGCCCTGCAGGGTGTCGGGCAGGGCCCGACGATCGAGGCCGGCCTGCCGATCGTGACCGGTCAGGACGCCGAGGTCGCCTCCGTCAAGCTCATCGCCGACGGCGTGCAGTCCTCGACGATCTTCAAGGACACCCGCAAGCTCGCGGAGCAGTCCATCAAGGTCACCGAGGCGTTCATCAACGGCGACGAGCCCGAGGCGAACGACACCGAGACGTACGACAACGGCAAGAAGGTCGTGCCCTCGTACCTGCTCGACGTGGACACGGTCTTCACGGCCGACATCACCCCGCTCCTGGTGGACTCGGGCTACTGGACCGCTGACGAGGTCGCGTCGGGCGTCTCCGACTGATCCCGGCGGCGCGGCCCGGCCGGTGACCCCGGCCGGGCCGCGCACCCCCAGCCCCATCACCACCACTGAACGGAGGGGTCATGGACCACAGCGACATCCTCGAGATGCGGTCCATCACCAAGACCTTCCCGGGAGTCAAGGCGCTGCAGGACGTCAACCTGACCGTGCGGCGCGGCGAGATCCACGCCATCTGCGGGGAGAACGGCGCCGGCAAGTCGACCCTGATGAAGGTCCTGTCCGGCGTGTACCCGCACGGCACCTACGACGGCGCCATCGTCTTCGAGGGCGAGGAGGTCGAGCTCGGCTCGATCAACGACTCCGAGAGCCGCGGGATCGTCATCATCCACCAGGAGCTCGCGCTGGTGCCGCACCTGTCGGTCGCGGAGAACATCTTCCTCGGCAACGAGGTCCGGGGCAGCGGAGCCCTGATCGACTGGAACAAGGCCAACTCCGAGGCCGCGAAGCTGCTGGCCCGCGTGGGTCTCGACGAGAACCCGACGACCCACGTCTCCCAGCTGGGGGTCGGCAAGCAGCAGCTCATCGAGATCGCCAAGGCGCTGTCGAAGCAGGTCAAGCTGCTGATCCTCGACGAGCCGACCGCGGCCCTCAACGACACGGACTCCGAGCACCTGCTGGGGCTGCTGCGTCACCTCAAGGAGCAGGGCATCACGTCGATCATCATCAGCCACAAGCTGAACGAGATCGCCGAGATCGCGGACCGCACCACGATCATCCGGGACGGACGCACCATCGAGACGATGGACATGTCCGAGGAGGGATCGACCCAGGACCGCATCATCCGCGGCATGGTCGGCCGCGACCTCGAGCACCGCTACCCGGAGCGCACGCCCGCCATCGGCGACGAGGTGCTGCGCGTCGAGAGCTGGACGGTGCACCACCCGACGCAGGCCGACCGCGTCGTGATCGACGACGCGTCGTTCGCGGTGCGCGCCGGCGAGGTCGTCGGCATCGCCGGGCTGATGGGCGCCGGGCGCACCGAGCTCGCGATGAGCATCTTCGGGCGCTCGTACGGGCGCGGCATCTCCGGGCGCATCTACAAGAACGGCAAGGAGATCTCCGTCCGCGACGTGGACGAGGCGATCTCCCACGGCCTCGCGTACGCCACCGAGGACCGCAAGCGCTACGGCCTGAACCTCATCGAGGACATCCGCCGCAACGTCTCGGCCGCCGGTCTGCGCCGTCTCGCCCCGAAGGGGTGGGTCAACGGCAACGAGGAGATCAAGGTCGCGGAGGAGTACCGCGCGAGCCTCAACATCAAGGCGCCGACCGTCATGGCGCTCACCGGCAAGCTGTCGGGCGGCAACCAGCAGAAGGTCGTGCTCGCCAAGTGGCTCTACACCGAGCCCGACGTGCTGATCCTCGACGAGCCGACCCGCGGCATCGACGTCGGTGCGAAGTACGAGATCTACACGATCATCAACCGGATGGTCGCGGCGGGGAAGGCGGTCGTCGTCATCTCCTCCGAGCTGCCCGAGCTGCTCGGCATCTGCGACCGGATCTACACCCTGGCGTTCGGGCGCATCACCGGTGAGGTGCCCGTCGCGCAGGCCACCCAGGAGCGGCTGATGGAGCTCATGACCATCGAGCGCGAGACAGCAAAGGACCTTGCATCATGACGGCCATCGCCGGCTTCCGCGACATGGTGACGCGGAACCTCCGCCAGAGCGGCATCTTCATCGCGTTCGTGCTCATCGTGCTGCTGTTCTCGTTCCTGAACTCGAACTTCCTGAGCCCGGGCAACCTGACGAACATCGTCCTGCAGTACTCCTACATCCTCATCCTCGCCATCGGCATGGTGATGGTGATCGTGCTGGGCCAGATCGACCTGTCCGTCGGGTCGGTGGTGGCGCTCACGGGAGCCGTGGCGGGTGTGCTGGTCATCCGGCACGGTGCGCCGTGGTGGATCGGGGTGCTGGCAGCCCTCGCCGTCGGCGTCCTGGTGGGCATGTGGCAGGGCTTCTGGGTGGCGTACGTCGGGATCCCCGGCTTCATCGTCACCCTGGCCGGCATGCTGCTGTTCCGCGGCATGACCTACCGGGTCCTGGACAACGTCTCGCTGTCGCCCTTCGGCGGCACGTACTACGACATCGCCAACGGGTTCACCACGAACGGCTGGTTCGGCGGCTACGGGGTCGACGTCTTCACGCTGGTGATCTTCGGCATCGCGGTGGCCGGCTACGCCGTCAGCCAGTGGCGCACGCGCCGCGGGCGCATCGCGTACCAGCAGGTCGTCGAGTCCATGCCGATCTTCGTGGCCAAGCTCGTCGTCATCGCCGCGGTGGTCATGTGGTTCGGCTACCAGCTCGCGCAGTACCGCGGCCTGCCGAACGTGCTGATCCTGCTCGCGGTGCTGATCATGGCGTACTCCGTCATCACGCAGCGGTCGGTCTTCGGCCGGCACATCTACGCGATCGGCGGCAACCTCAACGCCGCGCAGCTGTCCGGCGTGAAGGTCCGCGTCGTGACCTTCTGGACGTACGTCAACATGGGGCTGCTCGCCGGTGTCGCCGGTGTCGTGTACTCCTCGCGCATGAACGGCGCGCAGCCGAGCGCGGGGAACATGTTCGAGCTCGACGCCATCGCCGCCGCGTTCATCGGCGGGGCGTCGACGACCGGTGGCGTGGGCCGCGTGACCGGTGCCATGACCGGTGCGCTGATCATGGCCGTCATGAGCAACGGCATGCAGCTGATGGGTGTGCCGCAGTCGATCCAGCAGATGGTCAAGGGCCTCGTGCTCCTCCTGGCCGTCGCCTTCGACGTCTGGAACAAGCGCCGCGCCGACGCGCGCTGACGCCACGACGGACCCGCGCCGGGAGACCGGCGCGGGTCCGTCCTCATCCGGTGGGCGCCGCGCCCGGGACGATCCGCCCCGTGGCCGCGGGGCCGCCAGTAGGCTCGGCTGACGTGAGGGGACCGATGTCGGGATCGCAGTCGTCCCTCCGGGGCGCCAACCGCGCTCTCGTCGTCGAGACCGTCAAGCGGTACGGCGGGCTGACGCAGGTCGAGCTGACGGCGGCCACCGGGCTGTCGCCGGCCACCGTGAGCTCGATCGTCAAGGAGCTGCTGGCCGCGGGGGTCGTCGACACCCGCAGCACCATCCGCTCGGGCCGCCGCGCGCAGCTCGTCACCATCGCCCGTCGTACGGGCCTGGCGGCCGGCGTCGACGTCGGACGGCGCCACCTGAGGGTCGCGCTCGCCGACGTCACGCGCGAGATCGTGGCCGAGCAGACCCTGCCGCTGCCGGCCGAGCACCGCGCGGACACCACGCTGGACCGGGCCGCGCTGCTGGTCGTCGACCTGCTGGAGCGCGTGGGTGCGTCGCTCGACGACCTGCTCGGGCTCGGCGTGGGTCTGCCGGCGCCGGTGGAGCCGGGCACGGGCCTGGTGACCGTCCGCGGCGTGCTGCGCGGCTGGGACGAGACCCCCGTGGTGCACGTGCTGGCCAAGCGGCTGTCCAAGCCCGTGCTGGTCGACAACGAGGCGAACCTCGGGGCGCTGGCGGAGAGCAGGTTCGGCGCGGCGCGCGGCTACCAGGACGTCGTGTACGTCTCCGTCGGCGCGGGGACGGGCGCCGGGATCGTGCTCTCCGGGCACCTGCACCGCGGTTTCGGCGGCACCGCGGGCGAGATCGGGCACGTGCAGGTCGACCCGCAGGGCCGCATCTGCCGGTGCGGGTCCCGCGGCTGCCTCGACACGGTGGTGGGGTACCCCGCGCTGGTGGAGCCGCTCTCCGTGAGCCACGGGGCGCTGACCATCCGGGACCTCGTGCAGCGGGCCGTCGTCGGTGACCCGGGCTGCCGGCAGGTGGTCGCGGACGCCGGTGCGGTCATCGGGGGCGTCGTCGCCGGGATGGCGATGGTCGTCAACCCGCAGTGCGTCGTCGTGGGCGGCGAGCTGGCGGAGACGGGGGACGTGCTGGTGCAGCCCATGCGTGAGGCGATCGCCCGGCGGGTCCCGCTCAACCAGGTCGCGGCGCTCGACGTGGTGCCGGGTGAGCTGGGCGTGCGGGCGTCGGTGCTGGGCGCCCTGGCCATGGCCCTCGAGGCCACCGACCAGGCCGGCGCGCCCGGCGTGCCGGACATCGCAGACCTGTCGGACCCCCGGGCGGAGGTGACTCGTGACGACGTTTGACGCGCTCCCGCGCGATGGTTTCACTGATCCCCACATGCGCGACGGAGGGCAGGTGGTCGGGACCGTGGGTGACGGCAGGCGGACGCCGGTGCTCTCGTTGCGGCAGGTGTCCAAGCGGTTCGGCCCGGTCGAGGCGCTGGTCGACGTGGACCTCGTCGTGCACCCGCACGAGGTGGTCGCGCTCATCGGCGACAACGGGGCGGGCAAGTCCACCCTCGCGAAGGTCGTCTCGGGCGTGCTGCAGCCGGACGGCGGCCTCATCGAGCTCGGCGGGGAGCCGACGACGATCACCTCGCCCTCGGACGCCCACCAGGCCGGCGTGGCGACGGTCTTCCAGGACTACGCGCTGTGCGAGAACCTCGACGTCACGGCGAACCTCTTCCTCGGGCGCGAGCTGCGGGAGCGCACGCTCATGCGCGACGGCGAGATGGAGCGCGTCGCCCGCGGGATCCTGCGGGACCTGACCAGCCGCATCCCGTCGGTCCGGACCCCGATCGGGCACCTCTCGGCCGGGCAGCGCCAGACGGTCGCGATCGCCAGGACCCTGATCGGCTCGCCCCGGCTCGTGATCCTGGACGAGCCGACCGCGGCGCTGTCGGTCGCGCACACCGCGGAGGTGCTCACCCACATCCAGCGGCTGCGGGAGCTGGGGCTGGGCGTGATCCTCATCAGCCACAACCTCAACGACGTGCGCGCGGTGTCGGACCGGATCGAGGTCCTGCGGCACGGGCGGAACAACGGCTCGTTCGACGCCCGGACGGTCTCGCAGGAGGAGCTGCTCGCCGCGATCACCGGAGCGACCCAGGTGGGTGGCGCCCACCTGCTGGACGCACGGCGCTGACCGTGACGCGGGGGCAGCGGCCCGCGCACCCCGTGGTGGGGGCGCGGGCCGCCCCCGTGCGGACGACGGCGGTGCCGCAGGGGCCTCAGCCCGCGGCGTTGCGCAGGCCGAGCCCCCCGAGGACGAAGCCGGTGCCGATACCGACGAGGACGAGCGCGACCCCGAAGGCGATCACCGACGTGATGAGGGACGCGCGCAGGAACGTGCCGGTGGCGACGGCCTGCCGCTGCGGGTCCTCGCGGTCCATCTCGGCGTAGGTCTGGCCCCCGGTCATGTCGGCGAGGTCCGCGCGGATGACCTCCGCCTGCGCCCAGGCGGTCCACGGGCTGACGACGGCGTCGCCGGCGAACGCCGCGGCGTTCTCGGAGACGACGATCTGCTCCTGGGCGAGCCCCTGGGCGATGCCCCCCCAGGTCGCGATCCCGGCGACGGCCATGAGGACGCCGAGCGCCGTGAGCAGCGTGCCGAGCAGGCGCGTGCGCCGCTGGGCACGGGGAGCGGCGGCCGTGCGGGCGCCGGGCGGTGTGGCGGTGGGTGCGACGTCGGCGGACATGGGTTCCCCTTCGTTCGGCTGCGCCGGCGCCGCGTGGCACCGGTGGCGTCCACGGTCGTGGATGAAATCTCAAGGGGTCATGAGACGAAACGATTTGCACGCGACGTGACCACCGGACGGTGCCGCTGTGACCCGCGGTGCGAGGCCGGACGGGCCCCGCACCGCGGGGTCGCGTCAGGCGGTCGTGCAGGTGGCGCCGTTGAGCGTGAACGCCGTGGGCGGGGTGTTGACGCCGCCGTGCGCCCCGTTGAACCCGATCTGCACCGAGCCGCCGGCCGGGATCGCGCCGTTCCACGGCGCGTTGGTCGCCGTCACCTGGGTGCCGGTCTGGGTGACGGAGCTGCTCCACGCCTGCGTGACCTGCTGGCCCGACGGGAACGACCACCGCAGCGTCCACCCGTCGACGGGGGTCGACGAGGTGTTGCCCACGGTGAGGTTCGCCGTGAAGCCGGTGTTCCACTGGTTCACCGCGTACGTGACCTCGCAGGCGCCCGACGGGGTCGTCGGGACCGGGGTGGGCGTCGGGGTGGGCGTGGGGGACACGGTCGGGGTGGGGGACACGGTCGGGGTGGGGGACACGGTCGGCGTCGGTGTCGTGACGGCCTGGTCCAGCCCGAAGAACGCGATCGCTGCGGCGGCGTCCACAGGCAGGTTGTGCGACGTCCCCTGCAGGCGGTTGGCCTCGAGCGGGGCCTGCGTGCCGGTGCCGCCGTAGCGCGCCCGGGTGCGGGTGGAACCGACGGTCTCGGTGGACGACGGCGTCGCGCTGACGCCCAGGACGTCGGTCCACTGCTTCACGGCCTCGGTGAAGTTCTGGAAGCTCAGGGTCTCGTCGTTCGTGCCGTGCCAGAGCTGCACGCGCGGGCGCGTGCCCGTGTACCCGGGGTACGTCGCCCGCGCGAGGTCGCCCCACTGCGTGGCGGTGAGGACCCGCCGGCCCTGGGCGCAGTCGCTGTTCCACCCGGCCTGGGCGGTGGTACCGGGTGCGGCGCCGCCGGTCGAGAAGCAGGTCGCGGGGACGCCCGCGAAGGCGGACCCGGCCGCGAACACGTCGGGGTACTCGGCGAGCAGCAGCTGGGTGGTCATCGCGCCGGAGGAGACGCCGGTGACGAAGACGCGCGACGTGTCGGTGGTGTAGCGCTGCTGCACGTGCCGGACCATCTGCACGATGCTCTGCGGGTCGCTGCCGCCGTCCCGCCGCATCGCGGCCGCCGACGAGACGTCGAAGCAGTTCCCGGGCCGGTTCGTGCTCGGGTAGATCGCGATGAAACCGTGCTGGGAGGCCAGCTCGTCGAACTGGGAGCCGTCGTACATCGCCTGCGCGCTGCCCGTGCAGTAGTGCACGACGACGAGCACGCCGGGGTTCGCCGCGAGCCGGTCGGGCACGAACAGGTTCATCCGCAGCCCACCGGGGTTGCTGCCGAACCCGGGCACCTCGGCGAGCGAGGCGGCCTGCGCGGGCGGGGCGGTCGCGAGCTGCGCGGCGCCGGTCAGCGCCAGCGCGACCGCGGTGCCCAGCAGCCCGGCGCGCACGGCGGCGCGGCGACCCGCGCCGCTGCGGAGTGTTCTCATCGTGTCCTCCTGGCCCGGCCGGGCGCGGCGGTGCGCACGGCAGCGTCGACGCGGCCCGGCCAACGACTGCCGGGGCCGTCCAGCCGAGCATGTCCCTGCCCCGGGGCCACTGCACGCGCCGAAACGCTTCGCGCGCGCCCGTCCCTCCGTGCGGACGTGCGCCGACGGTCGATCCGGGCCCGTGATGTGCGCGAGCGGTCGATCAGGCTCGGACGTGCGCGAGCGGTCGATCCGGCCCGTGACGTGCGCGTGCGGCGCCGACCGGCCCGGCAGGTCGCGTCAGCGGAAGACGATGGTCCGGTTGCCGTCGAGCAGCACGCGGTGCTCGGCGTGCCAGCGCACGGCACGGGCGAGCGCGCGGCGCTCGACGTCCTGCCCCAGGGCCACGAGGTCCTCGACGGCGTGCGTGTGGTCGACGCGCTCGACGTCCTGCTCGATGATCGGGCCCTCGTCGAGGTCACCGGTCACGTAGTGGGCGGTCGCGCCGATGAGCTTGACGCCACGCTGGTGCGCCTGGGCGTACGGGCGTGCGCCCTTGAACGACGGCAGGAACGAGTGGTGGATGTTGATGACCCGCCCCTCGAGACGCCGGCAGAGGTCGTCCGAGAGGATCTGCATGTACCGGGCCAGCACGACGAGCTCGACGTCGAGCTCCTCGACCAGCGCGAGCAGCCGCTCCTCGGCCGCGGCCTTGGTCGCTGCCGTCACCGGGACGTGGTGGAACGGGATGCCGTAGAAGTCGGCCATCGGGCGCAGCAGGTCGTGGTTCGAGACCACGGCCACGAGGTCGACGGGCAGCCCCTCCGACCGCTGGCGGAACGCCAGGTCGTTGAAGCAGTGCGCCGTGGTCGACACCATGACCAGCGTCCGCACGGGGCGTCCGGCGACGTCGAGCTGCCAGGCCATCTCGAACCGCGCGGCGAGCCGGTCCAGGTCCGCGCGCAGCTGCGCCACCGGCACGTCCGTCGTCACCTGCACCCGCATGAAGAACAGCCCCGACAGCGGGTCGCCGAACTGCTGCGACTCGGTGATGTTGCCGCCGTGCTCGGCCAGCAGGCCGGCGACGGCCGCGACGATCCCGGGACGGTCGGGGCACGAGAGGGTCAGGACCAGGTGCGTCGGGTCGACGGGCGAAGTGGAGGACACGAGGTCCGAGAGTAGTCGGCGGGCGCCGCGGGCTGACACCATGGCGCCATGACCGCCCTCGACATCCGCCCGGTCACCGTGGACGACGCGGGAGAGCTGCTCACGCTGCGCCGCGCCGCCTTCGTCACCGAGGCGCAGCAGTACGGCGACCCGCACATCCCGCCGCTCACGCAGACCCTCCGCGAGCTCGAGGAGGACCTGCGCGCGGACGGGGTCATCACGCTCGGCGCGTGGTGGGGCCACCGGCTCGTCGGCTCGATCCGCGTGCTGGTCGAGGGGGCCAAGGCCACGCTCGGCCGGTTCGCGGTGGCACCCGACCTGCAGGGCAAGGGCATCGGGACCGAGCTGTTGTCGGCCATCCTGCCGACGCTCCCGGACGGCATCGAGGAGGTCTGGGTCTTCACCGGCCGCGACTCGCTGCAGAACATCGCGCTGTACAACAAGGCCGGCTACGAGCACCAGCACGACCAGACGGCCGGCGACCTGACCTACGCGTACCTGCGCAAGCTCCTCGGTGACGGCGAGCCCGTCCAGGCCTGAGCCGCACCCGCCGCCCTCCGACGCCCCGCGACGCCCCGTCGCGGGGCGTCGTGCGTGACGGACGGTGCCGACGTCAGGTGCCGGGCGGCTCAGCGGCCGGCCGCCGCGAGCCGCGCGGCGGGCCGCTCCGGGTCGGGGGCGTGACC
>JAEWEJ010000170.1 GCA_023389455.1 Actinomycetes bacterium
CCCCCGTGCCGGCCGCGCTGGTCGCCGGCACCGGTCTGCCCGTCGTGTCGCGCCGGGGCCGTCACGTCCGGGCGCGTGCGTCGCCCGTCTCCCCGCTCAGCGGCAGCTCCCGCACGGCGCGGAACTCCCGCCGTCGCCCGTCGACCGGGTCCGTGAACGCGACCTCCGCCGCCAGCAGCTGCAAGGGCTCGCGGAAGTCGTCCAGGTCGACGTCCCGCTCCACCGGGTAGAGCGGGTCACCGACGATCGGGATGCCCAGGCCCGACAGGTGCAGGCGCAGCTGGTGCGTGCGGCCCGTCAGCGGCGTCAGGCGGTAGACCCCGAGCCCGTCGACCTCCCGCTCCAGCTCGACGTGCGTCACCGCGTTGACCGGGGCGTCGGGCACGACCTCGGCGTGCGTCGTCCCGCGCACCTTGCGCAGGTGGTTGCGCACGACCGTCGGCAGCTCGAGGTCCGCGCGCAGCGGCGCGAGCGCGCGGTACGTCTTCTCGATCGCACGGCGCTCGAACGCCGTCTGGTAGGCGCCGCGCCAGCGTCGCTCGGTGGCCAGCATGAGCAGTCCGGACGTGCCGCGGTCGAGGCGGTGCAGCGGCGAGAGCTCGGGCAGGTCCAGCTCCGCGCGCAGCCGCACGACGACGCTCTGCACGATGTGCCGCCCGCGCGGGATCGTCGACAGGAACGGCGGCTTGTCGACGACCACGAGCCGCTCGTCGCGGTGCACGACGTGGATCGTGCCGGGCACCACGGGCTCGTCCCGCAGGATCCGGTGGAACCACACGTGCCGGGCGGGGACGTACGGGTCGTCGTCCCGCAGCGCGCGCCCGTCCTCATCGACGAACTCGCCCGCCGCGAGCATCGCCGCGACGTCGACGTGCTCGGGGAGCCGGTCGCGCAGCCAGTCGCCCATGGTCGACCACGCGGCGGGGACGCCGCGGGCGGGCGGCGGGGTGCACAGGCGGGCCGCGTCGAGGCCGTGGCGTGCCGGGAGGGGGGAACGGGGTGGCACGCGTCGATGCTACGAGGCCGTCGTCGCGCCGTCGGACGGACCCTCGGCCGGGTCCGGCGTGCTCAGGTGCCCAGGGGAGGGATGGTCTGGTCGAGGTGGAAGACGTTGTGCGGACGGCCGTGCGGACGTCGTGCGGTCCGGGCCGTCGGACCGCTCTGCCAAGGGCCCGCCGACGGCTCGACGGCGTCCCGTGCCGACGGTCACCCGCCGGCACGGGACACCGTCCGCGTCAGCCGCGCGGCGGGGTGCGGCCCATCAGCCCGGTCAGCCACTGCGGGTCCAGCAGCCGGGGCTCGACCTCCAGCGCCCACGGGTGCAGCTTCGTCAGGTAGCGCTGGTAGGCCTCGATCGAGGCCTCGAGCGTCGCGGGGAAGTGGACCTGCCACCGCTCCCAGTCGACGAACAGCGCGTAGTGCGACCCGTGCGGGTACGTCACGACGAGGTGCCGGACGCCGGCGGCGGTGGCCTCGTCGTTCATCGCGACGAGCCGCCGTCCGTGCCAGTCCTGGTGCTGCGCGCTCTGCGAGCGGTCCGCGTGGCCGAACAGCCGGACGTGCAGCACGTCCTCCCACCGGACCTCCCGGTCCAGCGCGGTCAGCAGTCGCGCGTCGTGCAGCCCGCCGACGGTCGCGTCGACCAGCAGGCACGTCTCGCACGCCAGGACGCGGTGGAACGGGTCCGGCTGGTAGCGGGTCCTCGCCCGCCGGCAGACCTTGCACAGCAGGTGCGAGGCGGTGTCCGCCACGCCGCTGGGCGTGACGAGGGGGAACTCCTCGATGGTGGTGCTCACAGGGGTGGACCCTTCGCGGTGGTCGCCCGGCACGCGGGCGACGCTCGTGTCTTCCCGCGCCGGCGGCGCGAGCGGGTCTTCCTCCGGGGGCACCGTGCCACGGGCGCGGTTGCCGGCCAGCAAGCCGGAGGGCTTGTCGCTGGACCTCTTGACCAGGAACGACGGTAGCAGCGCCCTGCGACATCGGGACACGGCCGGACGCGCGACAGCGGCGCCGCACCCGCAGGTGCGACGCCGCCGTCAGGTCCCGGCCGGCGGCCGGGGTTCAGCTCAGGAGCAGCTGAGGGAGGCCGGCGACGGGGCGCTGCCGTTCCCGATGAACCCGAAGGTCGTCGACTGCCCGGATCCCAGGGAGCCGTTGTACGGCGCGTTGCTCACGACGCTGCCGGAGATGACGCCGTTCCACACGTTGTTGGTGGAGACGCCACTCGGCAGGGTCACCCGCCATCCGCTGATGGACGAGCCGGCCGTGACCGTGACCGTGCCCTGGTAGCCACCGGGCCACGAGTTCGCGACCGTCAGGGCGGCGGAGCATGCGCCACCCGTGGGCGGCGGTGTCGTCGGCGGCGGCGAGGTGGGCGGCGGCGTCGTCGGCGGCGGCGAGGTCGGCGGCGGCGTCGTCGGGTTCGGGCTCGCGCTGTTCAGCGTGTTGAGCACCGAGGTGTACGCCTGCTTCTTGTTGCCGTTGCCGTCGAACAGCAGCGGGGTGCCCGAGGCGCGCCACGAGTCCGTGTCGCGCACGCCCCACACCGTGATGCCGGTGCAGCGGGCGACGTTGAGGCAGGCCTGGGTCACCTTGCGGAAGTTCTCCGCCTGCGCCGAGCCGGAGCCCTCGATGTCGAGCTCGGTGATCTGCACGTCGACGCCGAGGGCGGCGAAGCTCTCGATCGTCGTCTGGTAGTTGGCCGGGACCGGGCTCTGCGGGTTGAAGTGCGACTGCAGGCCGACGCAGTCGATCGGGACGCCGCGCTGCTTGAAGTCCCGCACCATGCGGTAGACGCCCTGGGTCTTGGCGTGCGACCAGTCGTCGATGTTGTAGTCGTTGTAGCAGAGGATCGCGCCCGGGTCGGCGGCGCGCGCGGCGCGGAAGGCCACCTCGATCCAGTCGCTGCCGGTGCGCTCCAGGTTGGAGTCGCGGCGGCCGCCGGAGCTGCCGTCGGCGAACGCCTCGTTCACGACGTCCCAGGCGTAGATCTGACCCTTGTAGTGGGTCGCGACCTGGGTGACGTGGTTGACCATCGCGCTGCGCAGGGAGGAGCCCTCCATGCGCTTCATCCACTCCGGCTGCTGGGAGTACCACGCGAGCGCGTGCCCGCGGACCTGCTTGCCGTTCTGCTTGGCCCAGTTGAGGATCCGGTCGCCCTGGCTGTAGTTGAACTGGTTCTGGTTGGGCTCCGTCGCATCCATCTTCATCTCGTTCTCGGCCGTGATCATGTTGAACTCACGGTTCGCGATGGTGGAGTACGTGGAGTCGCTGAGGCGGCCGGCGGCGATCGCGGTGCCGAAGTAGCGGCCGCTCTGCGCGGCGGCCTCCTGGAGAGTCGAGCCGGCGGCCTGCGCGGGGATCGCCGCGGCGGCCGTCACCGCCAGTGCGAGGATCGCGACGGCGGAGGCGCCGCGTGCGACCAAGGGGCGCCCGCGTCGGAGCTTGGGTGGGGGGGTCATCGTTCCTCCTTGATGAGCCGATGGCCGGGTCGTCAGCGAGCCGGTCGGCGGACGCCCCACTCTTCGACCAGGGGGTGGGGCCGTCAACGCACGTAAACGCTTCACGTTTCGGTGCGGTCCCCGATAGTGCCGAGGCTCCGCGGGGCAGCGCCCCGACGGGGGGCTACTTGATGGCGCCCTGCGTGACGCCGGCCATCACCCAGCGCTGCGTGAAGAGGTAGACGATGATCGCGGGCGCCATCGCCATGAGGTACGAGGCGAACGCGACGTTGTAGCTGCTGCTGAACTGCGACTGGAACACGCTCTGCAGCACCGGCAGCGTCTGCATCGTGGAGTCCGCCGTGATCAGCGACGGCATCATGAAGTCGTTCCACGACGCGAGGAACGCGAAGATCGCCACGGTCGCGCTCATCGGCGCCATCATCGGGAACACGACGCGGCGGAACACGTCCCACGTCGTGGCGCCGTCGAGCCGGGCGCTCTCCTCCAGCTCCTCGGGCAGGCCCCGGATGAACGCCGTGAACAGCAGGACGCTGAACGACAGCTGGAACATCACGTGCAGCAGGGCGACACCGAGCGGGTTGGCCAGCCCGACCATGCCCGTCAGCTTGACCTGCGACAGCGCGAGCACCGGGAACGGCAGGAACATCGCGGCGAGCAGGTAGTAGAACGACCAGCGGAAGAACCGGCGGTCCCAGTTGCGCGCGATCGCGTACGCGGCGAGGGAGGCGAGAGCCACCGTGCCGACGACGGTCACCACGGTCACGAACACGGAGATCGCGAAACCCCGCGGGAAGTTCGTCAGGCGCCAGGCCTCGACGAAACCGTCGATGCTGAACGGTGACGGCACCGAGAACACCTGGCCGTCGACGGACTGCTCCGTCGTCTTGAACGCCATCGTGAGCGTCGCGTACAGCGGCGTGAGAACGGCCAGCGTGCACACCACGAGCGCGACGGTGGCTCCGCGGCTCGTGCGCTCCTCGCCGCCCCGCCGCGAGCGGCGCGGCCGTCGGACGGGCACCTGGCCCGGGGTCGTGGTGGTGAGCGTCTGGGCGGTCACAGCGCACTCCTTCCGCGGGTGAGGCGCAGCTGCAGGACGGCGAGGGCGACGGCGATGAGGAAGAAGATCGTCGCGTTGGCCATCTGGTAGGCGTAGTCGCCGCCCGTGAACCCCGAGAAGATCGTCATCGCGACGCTGCGGGTCGCCGTCCCGGGGCCGCCGTTGGTGAGGCCGACGATGATGTCGTAGGCGTTGAGGAAGTTCTTGAAGCCGATGACGAGGTTGATGACCACGTACCCGGCCACGAGCGGCAGGGTGATGGACAGGAGGCGCCGCCGCGCGGACGCCCCGTCGATCGCGGCGGCCTCGTAGACCTCGCCGGGGATCGACAGGATGCCCGCGACGTAGATGAGCAGCGCGCTGGGCACGGCCTGCCAGGCCGTCACGACGACGATCGTCACCCACGCCAGGTCCGGGTTCGCCAGCAGGCTCTGCTCGAGGGCGGCGACGCCCCACGCCTGCCCCAGCTGCGGCACCGAGTTCGAGAACAGGAAGTTGAAGACGTAGGCGATGACGATGCCCGAGATGACCATGGGCAGCACGAACACCGCCCGCAGCGCGACCTTCGCGCGGATGCGGGCGGTCAACCCGACGGCGAGCAGGAACGCGACGACGTTGACCAGCAGCACGGTGACCAGCGCGAAGCCGATCGTGAAGGCGTACGAGCTGCGGATCGCGGGGTCGGCGAACAGGGCTCTGTAGTTGGTCAGACCCGTGAAGGAGAACTCCCCGAAGCCCACGGAGTCGGTGAAGCTCAGGGTGATGCCCATGACCGCCGGCAGCGTGATGCACAGCGTGAAGACCACGAGCGTGGGCACGAGGAACACGTACGACGTGCGGGTGACGGGCAGGCGGCGGTGCCGGTACGTCGTCGGTGCCGCGGCGTCGTGGCTCCCCGGCGTGGTGGTGGCTGCTGCGACCATGAGCTGCCTTTCTCGCCGGAGGGCGTGACGTCAGGAGCGGAAGGCCAGTCGGCGCCAGTCGGCGTCGAGCGTGCGCAGCACCGGCTCCGGGTCGGCTCCGGACGCCAGCGACTGCGCATAGTTCTGCAGCGGGATCGACTGCGGGACCAGCTGGGAGGCGCCGACGTAGAACGCGGCGCGGTCGTAGTACTCGCGCAGCTCGACGAGCGTCTCGTCGGTGACCGGGGCGGCGTCCGTCGTGACCCCGAACCCCAGCGCGTGCGCGTTGTACGCGTCGATCACCTCGGGCTGCATGAGGAACGCGAGGAACTCGCGGGCGGCCTCCTGCTTGCGGGACCCCTCGGGGATCCACAGCGCGAGGTCGATGTTGACGCGGACCCGGCGGTCGGCCGGGTCGTCGGTCATCGGCAGCGGGAACGCGCCGACGTCGAGGTCGGGGTTGGTCTTGGCGATCTCCCCGAGCGCCCACGGCCCCTGCAGGTACATCGCGGCCTCGCCGTTGGCGAACGCGAGGTTGCCGTCGCCGTAGCCGCGGCTCGCGGCGTTCTCGTTGGTGTGCGCGAGCAGCTCCTGCATCCGGCGGACCGGCTCGAGGAAGTCCTGGTGGAACGAGACGTCCGCGCCGGGCCCGACGTCGTCGCCCTGCTCCTTGAGGCGCGTGAAGAAGTCCGTCGTGTCGACCAGGCCGCCGACGGTGTAGTCGAACGGCCCCTGCGCGACGGTCCACGGGTCCTTGTACGTGCTGTAGAACGGCGTGATCCCCGCGTCGGCCAGCGCGTCGCACACGGCGAGCAGCTCGTCCCACGTCGTCGGCGGGGTGAGGCCCTGGGCCGCGAAGACCTCGCGGTTGTACAGGACGGCCGCCGCCATCAGCGAGTACGGGATCACGCTCGTGCGGTCCGGGTACCGGGCCGTGACGTCGACGAGGGGCTTCAGCTCGTCCAGGACCCGCCCGGCCTCGGGCATGTCACCGAGGTCGCTCAGCGCGCCGCGCTCGACGTACCGCGACACCTCGAAGTTGTAGTTGAGGCACCCGATGTCCGGCGGCGACTCCCGCACGAAGGTGCCGGCGAGGTTCGACGTCGAGTCGTGCCGCACCCGCACGCGGGACTGGGCCTGGTGGAACTGCTCGATGAGGTCGTCGAAGTACCCGACGACCTCCGGCTTGGACTGGTGGAAGACGATCTCGGTGGCGCCGGACCCGCCGCCGCGCGCGCACGACGCGAGCGCGACCCCGGCCCCGAGCGCGCCGACGCCCCGCAGGAAGGTGCGGCGGCTGAGCGGGGCGGACAGGGGCGCTGCCGTGGTCGCCGCCGGGCGGGCGGCGGAGGGGAGCGGTTCCGGGGTGCTCCCGGTCGCTGACGTCATGCCTCTGCCTCCATCGGTCGAGGTCACGCGCGTGGGGTCCGCACGCACAGCATGTCGCTGGTCACGCGTCACCGCTCGTCGAGGGGCACGCGGGGTCCGGATCGGGGGTCCGGCGCGCGACGTGCCCGTCCTGTCGGTGCCCGGTGGGAGGGTCGCGGTATGGACACCGACCTCAAGAGCACGCTGCACCGGACGCTGCGCCGGCAGTGCGAGGGTCTCGTCGGCAAGCTCGACGGCCTCGACGAGTACGACGTCCGGCGGCCGCTGACGGGCACGGGCACCAACCTGCTGGGCCTCGTCAAGCACGTCGCGAGCGTCCAGGTCGAGTACCTGGGCGTGGTGTTCGGCCGTCCGAGCCCGCTCGAGCTGTCCTGGTCCGCCGACGGCGCCCCCCGCGACGCGGACCTGTGGGTCCCGGCGGACGAGAGCCGGGAGTCGATCCTCCAGGTCTGGGAGCACTCGACGCAGCACGCGGACGCGACGATCGAGGCCCTGCCCCTCGACGCCGTGGGCACGGTCCCGTGGTGGACCGAGCCGCGGGCCACGCTCCAGGAGGTGCTCGTGCACCTGCTGGCCGAGGTGGCCCGGCACGCGGGGCACGCCGACGTGCTGCGCGAGCAGCTCGACGGGAGCACGGGCCTGGTCGCGGGGGACCCGAACGTCCCCGACCGCACGGCGGACGAGTGGGCGGCGTTCCGGGGGCGGATCGAGGCCGCGGCGCGCGAGGCCGCGGGGCGCTGACCCGCCCTCCCGTCACCGGCCGCGGGCGGCAGGGGCCTCGTCGCGCGGTCAGGACCTCGGGGTCGCCAGGGCGCCCACGACGGCGTCGAACGCCGGCTTCACCGCGAGGTCCTCGTCCAGGACCGTGGCCGCGCCCTCGCCGGGCGACCAGCTCGGGACCCACGAGTAGCGGTCCGTCACGCCCCACAGCGTGAGGGACGTGCAGCGCTCGACGGCGACGCACGCCGCGACCGCGCGCTCGTAGTAGTCGACCTGCACCGTGACGTCGTGCGGCTCGGCGACGCCGGCCGCGTCCACGGGGACGCGGACGTCGAGCTCCGTGATCGCGACCTCCAGGCCGAGGTCGGTGAAGCGCCGCAGGTTCGCCTCGAGGTCGTCGGGGAACGGGTACTGCGTCGACAGGTGGCCCTGCACGCCGAACCCGCCGAGCGGGGCACCGGCCGCGAGCAGCTCCTCGGCGAGCGCGAGGTAGGCGTTCGACTTGCGTCCGACGGACTCGACGTTGAAGTCGTTGAGGTACAGGACCGCGTCGGGGTCGGCCTCGTGCGCCCAGTGCAGCGCGTCGGCCACGATCGCGGTGCCGAAGCGCGCGAGGAAGGGGTTCTCCTCGGTCCGGAGCACGCCGGAGTCGTCGAAGATCTCGTTGGCGACGTCCCAGTGCGCGATCCGGCCCGCGTACCGGCCGACGACGGTCGTGACGTGCTCCTGCAGGATCGCGCGCAGCTCGTCGTCCGTGAACGTGCCCGTCGTCAGCCAGCGTGGGTTCTGCGAGTGCCACAGCAGCGTGTGGCCGCGCACCTGCTGCCCGTGCTCCTCGGCGAAGTCGATCACCGCGTCCGCACCCTCGAACCGGAACTCCTCGCGCGTCGGCCGCACGAACTCCCACTTGAGCTGGTTCTCGTGCGTCACGGATGAGAACTGCGTGCCGACGACCTCGCGGTAGTCCTCGTCGGTGCCGAACGGGTCGGGGTAGCCCGTCGCGGCGAGGTGCCCGCCGCCGGCGACCGCCACGCCGACCGCCAGGCCGTCCGGGGCGACGTCCCGCAACGCGACCCCTGGGGCCGCGGCTGCGGTCGGGGACGCGGTGGGGGACGGGTCAGCGGCGGCCGTGCAGCCG
>JAEWEJ010000173.1 GCA_023389455.1 Actinomycetes bacterium
GCACCAGCGCGTCGAGGTACGGCGACGGGCGCGCGGGACGCCCGCCGGGCCGGCCGGCCGCCCACGTCGCCACCAGGTGGCGGCGGGCCCGGGTCACCGCGACGTACGCGAGCCGGCGCTCCTCGGCGAGCTCCGCGCCGGTGGTCGCGTACACCGACGGCAGCGACCCGGCGGTCGCGCGTGCGACGAGGCACGCGTCCCACTCCAGGCCCTTGGCCCTGTGGATCGTCGTCACCGTGACGGCACCGCGGCCCGGCGGGACGTGGTCCTCCGCGGCGCGGCGGTCCAGGTCGGCGGACAGCGCGCGCACGCTCCCGGTCAGGGACGGGGGCAGGGACACGACCAGGGCGCGCAGCGCGTCGAGGGCGTCCCAGCGTTCGCGGGCGGCGCCCGTGCCGTCCGGTGGTGCGTCGGGGTCGTACCCGGCCTGGGCGAGGGCGTCGTCGAGGGCGGTGAGGGCGTCGTCGTCCTGGTCGGCACGACGGCGCAGCAGGGTCAGCACCTGCGCGACCTCACGTCGTGCGAAGTACGCGGACCCGTCACCGGCGACCACGGGGATCCCGGCGTCGCGCAGCGCGGCCGTCAGCTTCACGGCCTGCGCGTTGAAGCGGTGCAGGACCGCGATCTCCTCGGCCGGGACACCCGCGTCCAGCCAGCCGCGCACGGTCGTGACGATGCGCGCGTCCTCGTCGTCCTCGTCCTCGCAGCGCTCGACGACCGGGGCGGGCCCGTCGCCGAGCATCCCGACGAGCGCGGGGCCCGCCGCCTCGGGCCGGCCGGCCATCAGGCGGTTCGCCGCGGCGACGACCTGCGGGGTCGACCGGTAGTCCTGCACCAGGTCGACCGTCACGGCGTGCGGGAACCGCACCACGAAGTCGCGGATGAGCGAGGTGTCGGCGCCCTTGAACGCGTAGATCGCCTGGCGCGCGTCGCCGACCACCGCGAGCCGGTCCCGCCCGCCGAGCCACGCGTCCAGCAGCCGCTGCTGCGCCGGGTCGGTGTCCTGGTACTCGTCGACGACGAACGACGCGTACTGCCGACGCACCTGCGCCGCGACATCCTCGTGCTCCTCGAGCAGCCGGGCGCACACCGCCAGCAGGTCCGCGAAGTCGAGCACACCGGCCGCGTGCTTCGCGGTCGCGTACCGGCGCATCGCCCCGGCGACGGTGGCGAGCGGCATGCCGGGCCGGCGCCCGGCGGCCTCGGCCGCCGCGGTGTACCCGTCCGCCGTCAGGTCGCGCGCCGCGGCCCACGTGAGCTCGGTCGCCAGGTCCGTCACCAGCGCGGCGTCGACGTCGCCGGCGGGTGTGCGCAGCGTCACGCCCAGCGCGCCGCGCAGGTAGCGGTAGTAGGCGCCCCGGCCGTCGACGTCGAGCAGGACCGGCCCGTCGCCGGGCAGGCCCGTGGCCCGCCAGAAGTACCGCAGCTGGCGCATCGCCGCGGCGTGGAACGTGCGCGCCTGCACGCTGCCGGCGCCCAGGCGCGCGAGCCGGTCACGCATCTCCCCGGCGGCCTTGGCCGAGTGCGTCACCGCGAGCACCCCGTGCGCCGGGACGGCCCCGGTGACGTGCTGGTACGCGATCCGGTGCGTGATCGTGCGGGTCTTGCCGGTGCCCGCGCCGGCCATGATCCGCACCGGGCCCGGGGGTGCGACGACGGCGGCGCGCTGGCGGTCGTCGAGGCCCGCGAGGACCTGCTCCACCGCCGCGCCGCTCACCCGTGCTCCCGTCCGTCCGGTCGTCCCACGACCCATGGTGCCTCGTCGCGGTGACACCGGCCCACGTCGGCGTCGACCGGTCGCTCTGCGCCGATCGGGGTGCGTCCGCCGGTGCTGCTTGACGGCGCGGTGGAGCACTGGTTCCGTCGGGGCTCGTGAGCCGCCGCCCCGCCGCCATGGTCGCCGTGCTCGTGCTCGCGCTGGTCACGGCGTGCGCCGGCCAGACCCCGGGCGGGATCCGCCCTGAACCGGTCGGCGGTCCTCTCGGCGGGGCGTCCCAGCCGGTCGTCACCCCGAGCTTCACGGCGTGCGGGACCTCCGAGGCGCAGCCCGCGCGGACCAACCTGCGGCCCCGCGCGCTGTCCGCCGGCGACGCGCACGTCGACCCCGACCGCTTCGGCACGCTCCCGGTCGACGGCGCGCTCGTCGTCGAGGACGCCGGTGACCTGGTGCTCGCCGACGGCTTCGTCGACGCCGGCAGCGGGTTCGAGGTGGGCTACGCCGCGCCGTTCGCGCCGGACGTGCGGGTGGCCGACGCCACGGTGACGGCACCCGTCGCGGTCGCGGTGCTCGACACCGCGTCGTCGGGACGTCGGGTGGCGGCGGTCGAGGTGCGGGTCGGGGCCGGCACACCGGTCCGGTGGGAGGAGGAGCCCGACCTGTTCTTCGGCACCGACGGCGGTGACGGCGGCTTCCTGGCGACGCGTGGTCTGCCGACCGGTGTCGAGGTCGACGGGTGGGACTACGTCGAGGCGTTCTACCCCGACGGTGACTCCGCGGCCGGGATCGTCTGCGTGCTCCGGCGCACGTCGGCCGGCGGGCAGGTCGACGGGGTGCTGTTCAGCACGGGATGGGGTGACGGGGGATACCCCGTGCTCCTCGGCCGAGCGGCGGACGGCGCGGTCGTGAGCGTCCTCTGCTGGACGGGCATCGTCCCGTGGGAGTGGAGCGGACTGGCCGGCGAGATCCCGGACGAGGGGTAGGGGCACGGGTCCGGACGTGCGGGAGCCCGGTCCTGCGCGGCGCGGGGGAGGCGGGCTCCGGCCCACCCGACGGGCGGCTGTTCGTCAGGGCCGGACCACGCGTCGCGCCCGCGCGCGCGTCGGTGAGACGCCACGGGGCGCCCCGGACGGTGCCGGGGCGCCCCGTGGGCAGGTGCCGGGTCTCAGTCGATGCGGTGACGCTCGTCCAGGACGCTCGCGCCGGCGCCGACCAGGGCGGCCTCGTGGGCGCGGAAGTGGTGGCCGCAGAAGAGCAGGTCGGAGCCGCCGGGCAGGGTGGCCCGGACGTAGGCCTGGGCGCCGCAGCGGTCGCAGCGGTCCTGGCGGGTGAGCTGGGCGGTGGGGGCGTCGGCAGTGGTGACGGTCATGGCCGGTCTCCTCGTCTCGCGGGGGCCGGCGGCGCACGTCCGGATGACGGGCACCGCGCGTTCTGCTCAGGAGAACCATGACGCACCGCGGGACCATCCCCCAGCGTGTTCGCTCAGCGGGGAACCGCTGCCGCACGCAGCACGACGCCCCACGGTCCGTCCGGGCGGACCGTGGGGCGCGGGTGCGCACCCCTCACGCTCATCCGCACACCCAGGCCACCTCCGTGAGCCCGGCGCGGTGCAGAGGCGAGCGGTCCGGGGCCCCCGGGGGGTCCGGTGCCCGTCCGGCACTCAGACGCGCCCCTGCGGTCCGCTTCCGAGGAGGGGGCCGCTGGGGCGCGTGGGGGTGGATCAGGCCGGGCTGGTCACCGCTGCAGGGTCAGCAGGCCGGGGCGGTACGGCAGGGCGCCGTAGTCGCCGCCGGAGCTGGGGTTGCGGCCCTGGTAGAGCAGCTGCAGGTTGCACGGGTCGACCGTCATGGTCTGGTCCGCGCTGGTGCGCAGCAGCTCACCGTGGGAGATGTCGTTCGTCCACGTCGCGCCGCTGTTGGCCTTGCCGGCGAACGGGTTCGACTCCGACGCGGCCTGCGGGGTCCACTGCCCGTCCAGGCTCGTGGCGGTGAAGGACCGGAAGTACCGACCCTGGGACCCGATGGCCTCGACGATCATGAGGTACCGCTGCTGGCCGGCGAGCTTGTAGACCTGCACCGCCTCGAACAGGTTGGCCTGGGTGTCGGTCATGATCGTCGTGTAGCTCGACCCGAACGAGCCCGGGAAGTTCCCGATCGGCATGGACGCCCGGTAGATGCGGCCGTTGTCACCGGCGAAGAACAGGTACATGTTCCGGTCGTCACCGATGAGCGCCTGGTCGATCGGGCCCGTGCCCGAGTTGGAGATCGACCCGGTGAAGAGCGTCTGGTGCGCGCCCCAGCTGTTCGGGTCGGTCGGGTTGGTCGACGTCCGGTAGGAGAACGCCGGGCCGCCCCACTGGTAGGCCAGCACCCAGACGTTCTTCGGCGCGAAGTAGAACAGCGACGGCGCGACGGCCGTGAACGGCATCGTCCGCTGCTGCGCCGAGGCCATCTGCGAGTAGCTCGAGAACGGGGCGAACGCGGTCGACTGCCACGCGGTGCCGGTGTTCGTCGTGGCGTACACGAGCTGCTGGCCGTTGACCGGCGCCACCGTGAAGTCCTTCAGCGACACCCACCCGGAGCGCGGCTGCGCGAGCACGCCGGAGTCGCGCCAGCGGTAGGACGACGGCAGGGTGCACGTGCCGGTCGGCGGCGGGGTCGTCGGGTTGGCCGACGGCGTCGGGCTGGGCGCGGGGTTGCCGCCGCCGAGCTGCACCAGCTGCCACTGCTGGTTGGCGCCGCCCCAGCTGGAGTACTGGACGATGTTGGCGCCGTCGGCGGTCGAGGCGCCCTGGACCTCGACGGCCAGTCCGGAGTTCTGGTTGATCAGGGTCACGTAGCCGCCGGCGACGTCCTGCAGGCGGAACTGCTGGTTGGCCTGGTTGCGGTCGGTGTACTGCACGATCGCGCCGCCGTTGGCGGTCGACCAGTTGTAGACGTCGAGGACCTTGCCGGACAGGCGGGACTTGAGCCGGTAGGTGCCGTTGCCGGAGTCGACGAACTGCCACTGCTGCTGCGAGCCGTCGTTGCGGGTCCACTGGGTGATGCGGGCGCCGTCGGCCGTCGACAGGTTGTAGACGTCGAGCGCCTTGCCGCTGCCGCGGTTGACCAGCACGTACGACGCGTTCGTGTCGACGGTCGCCGCGGACGCCGCGGGGGCGGTGACGACCGCGAGCCCTCCGGCGGAGACCGTCAGGGCCGCCGCCGCGAGCACGGACACCAGGCGGCGTCGTGCTCCTTGCACGGGGGCTGCGGCCCCGGGTGCACGTGCTGGTCTCATGCTGCTCTCCTTCGAGTCGTTCACGGGGGCACGGGCGTGGGAGCGCCCTCACGGTCGGCCGGACGGACGGCTCTGCGCCGGTGCAGGACCGCTCGTGCCGCGACCGCGATGTGAACCTTCACATTGCCACGGGCGATACGCCCGTCTGAAGGGAGATGTGGATCGTTAAACGTTTCGCAGCCCACCCGAGGCGGCAAACGCTGTCCACGAGGACCGGAGCGTTCCCCCGCACGGGTGACCGAGGGGAGCCCCGGTCGTTCCGCGGGGCGTCGAGCAGCCCGCTCGCGCGGCGGCCGACGGCCCCGCCGTCGGGGGAGTCGCCGCGTCAGGCCGGCGTCAGCCCCCCGCCCGGGCCGAGCGCCAGGCGCGCGAACCGCTCGCCGATGATCCGGTGGGTCGCGGCGTCCGGGTGCAGCGCGTCGGGCAGCGGGTGCGCGTCCGCGTCGCCGGGGCCGTACAGCTCGCGCCCGTCCAGGTAGGCCAGGTGCGGGTCGTCCTGCCGGCGCTGGGTGACGATGCGGCGCAGCTCGTCCCGGACCACCGTGAGGGTCAGACGGCCCGCGGGGATCTCGGCGGGGTCGCCGGTGGCGACGAACCGCACGGTTCCGGACCCGAACGTGCTCGGGTCGAAGGCGCCGGGCCCGGGGGTCTCCTCGTGGATCGGGCACAGGAGCGGGGAGACGACCAGCAGCGGGGTGTCGGGATGGCCGTCGCGGATCGTGTCGAGGAACCCGTGGACCGCGGCCGTGAACGTCCGCAGCCGCATGGTGTCGCCGTTGACGATGTTGATCCCGATCTTCACCGAGATCAGGTCGGCGGGCGTGTCGCGCATGGTGCGCGCGGTCTGCGGGTCCAGCAGCGCGCTGCCGCCGAACCCGAGGTTGACCAGGTCCACCCCGGCCGCCCGTGCCGCCAGTGCGGGCCAGGTGCCCGTGGGGGTGGTGGCGTTGGACCCGTGGCTGATCGACGAGCCGTGGTGCAGCCACACGGGCCGGCTGCCAGGCACCGCCTCGACGGGGGCGTCCGCGCGCAGCGCCACGAGCGTCGCGAGCTCGTTGTGCGGCAGCCACAGCTCGACGGTCTTGTCCCGGGCCGGCAGGTCGCGGAACGCGACCGTGCCGGGCTCGCCCGGCCGCACCTCGCGGCCGCCGGTGACGGGGTCGATCGCGAGCACGTCGCCGCCGTCCACCGTCGCGCCGCCCGCGGGCTCGCCGTCGATCAGCAGCTCGTAGACCCCGGCCGGGCGCGCGGGCGCGCCCACGTAGGAGAGGCGGGTGGGATGGGCGTCGAGCTCGAGGGTCGTCGCGCGGGTGCGCAGGACGAGGCGCACGCCGGAGGGCTGGGCCTCGGCCATGAGCAGCTGCGGGTCCGGGAGCTGGTGACGCACCCAGCCGGGGAGCCGGTGGGGCTGCAGGCCGCGCGGTGTGCGCTCGAGCTCCAGGGCGCCGTGGACCAGGTCGTCCGTCAGGGGTACCGGGGTGAGGGAGGTCATCGTCTGGTCGTCCGTCGTGTCGTCGGGTGCGGTGGTCAGGCCGTGGGCCAGGCACGCAGGGCTGCGTCGAGGGCGTCGGTGGTGCGGCGCCAGGACTGGTCGGCATCGGGTGCGGAGTGGTCGAACCCGCCGATCGCCTGCAGGTGCAGGAAGCCGTTGACGGTGCTGCCGACGAACCGCACGGCGTGCGGCACCTCGGCGTCGGGCAGGTCGTAGCCGCGCAGCACACCGGCGGTCAGTGCCGAGACACGGGCGCCCGCGGCACCCGCCTGCGTCACGTCGACGCGCACCTGGGTCGCGGCCCAGCGCCCGGGGTGCTCCCGGGCGTAGTCCCGCATGACGTCGACCAGCGCCTGCAGCGCCTCCCGCCGTGCGCGCCCGGCCAGCGCGACCGACAACCGGTCCCCCAGCTCCTCCAGCGCGCGGACCGCGATCCGGGTACGCAGGTCGTCCGTGCCGCGCAGGTGCGCGTACAGGCTGGCGGGCTGCACGCCGACCCGGCGCGCGAGGGCGGAGACGGTCACCTGCGCGAAGCCCACCTCGTCGGCGAGCTCGGCGGCCGCGGCCGTCAGTGCGGGCACGGTCAGACCGGCACGTGTCGCCACCGGAGCACCTCGTTCCTACGTTGCCGAGGCTCCAACCTATACCCCGTAGGCACGGGGAGGTGCGTGCCTCCTCCTCCCACGGGACGAGGAGACGGCCTCACGTTTCTCGTCCACCAGCAGGTGATGGCGGCCGGGGTCGCCTCCGTAGCGTCGCCGACGGACGCCCCGGACGGGTCGGCAACCACGGAGGAGACGCCATGATCGAGGTGGAGGCGCTGACCAAGCGCTACGGCAGCACGACCGCGGTGGACGGGCTCACGTTCACCGCCCGGCCCGGGACGGTCACCGGGTTCCTCGGGCCCAACGGCGCGGGCAAGTCGACGACCATGCGCGTCGTCGTGGGCCTGGAGCGCGCCACGGCCGGTTCGGCCCGGGTCGACGGGCGGCGGTACGCCGACCTGCCCGCGCCCCTGCACGCGGTGGGCGTCATGCTCGACGCCCGCTCCGTGCACCCCGGCCGCACGGCCTACAAGCACCTGCTGGCGATGGCGCAGACGCACGGGATCGGCAAGGCCCGCGTCCGCGAGGTCATCGCGCAGACCGGGCTCGAGCCGGCCGCGCACCGCCGCGCCGGCACGTTCTCGCTCGGCATGGGGCAGCGGCTCGGCATCGCCGGTGCGCTGCTGGGCGACCCGCAGACCCTGGTCCTCGACGAGCCGGTCAACGGCCTGGACCCCGACGGCGTGCTGTGGGTGCGCCGCCTGGTGCGCGAGCTGGCCGCCGAGGGCCGCACGGTGCTGCTGTCGTCGCACCTCATGCACGAGCTCGCGCTGTGCGCCGACCGCGTCGTCATCATCGGTCGGGGCCGGCTCCTCGCGGACGCGACGGTGCAGGACATCGTCGAGCGGTCCGAGCGCGCCGGTGCGGTCCGCGTGCGCACCACCGACCCCGAGCCGCTGGCCCGCGAGCTGCTGGCCGCCGGTGCGCAGGTCGTGCCGCAGGAGGGCGGGGTGCTGCAGGTGCGTGGCACGTCCGTCGACGAGGTCGGCACCGCCGCGCGCCGCTGCGGCGCGACCGTCCTGGAGCTGGCCGCCGAGTCCGGCACGCTCGAGGAGGCGTACCTGCAGCTCACCGGCGACGCCGTCGAGTACCGCACGGCCGACACCCGTGGGGGTGCCCGATGAGCGCCACCACGACGCCCCGTGGCGTGCGCACCACGGCCGGTGCCCGCACCGGCGGTCCCACGTTCGGGCGCGTGGTCGCCTCCGAGTGGACCAAGCTGACGTCGCTGCGGTCCCCGTGGTGGACCGCTCTGGTCACCGTCGTGGCGGCCGGTGCGCTCGCCTTCATGTTCGCGACCGCGTCGTCCGTCGACCCCGGGTTCGAGCCGACCCGTGACCTGGCCACCGGCCTGATGCTGGCCCAGGTGGGCCCCCTCGTGCTGGGGGTGCTGCTCGGAGCGGGGGAGTTCCGCACCGGTGCGGCCCGGACGACCTTCACGTCGGTGCCGCGCCGGTGGCCGGTGCTCGCGGCGCAGACCGTCGTCGTGGCGGGGTTCGCCCTGGGGCTGGCCGTCCTGACGGTCGCCGCCACCGTCGTCGGGGTCCTGCCCTCGGCCGTGTCGCGCGACCTGCCGCTCCGCCTGACGGTCGGGGACACCCCGGGCATCCTGACGGGCATGGTGCTGCTCGTCGTCGGGGTGACGCTGGTCGGGTACGCGCTCGGCACCCTGCTGCGCCGGACCGTGCCGGCGCTGGTCACCGCCCTCGGCGTGGTGCTGGTGCTGCCCATCGTGCTGGCGATGGCAGGCGACCCCGGCGGCGGCACCATGGGCGCGGCACCTCCCCACAGCGTCACCGCCGTCGGCACGATCGGGGCGTTCACCCCCGGCACCGCCGGCCAGCTCCTGACGACGCCCGCCTCGTACGGTCCGATGCCCGGCATGCCGCACCTCGGCCCCGTCGGCGGTGGCCTGGTCCTGGGTGGGTGGATCGTCCTCCTCCTCGCCGTGGCCGCCGTGCGGCTGCGGACCCGGGACGTGCGATGACGACGCTCGACGCCGGCCGCGCCGCGACGCGCCCGCCCCGCGGTGCGCCCGCCCGCCCCGGCCCGACGTTCCCCCGGGTGCTCGCCGCGGAGTGGACCAAGCTCACCAGCGTGCCGTCGAACCCGTGGCTCGCGCTGGGCACCGTGGTCGTGACGGCGGGTACGGCGTACGGGCTCGGCCTGTTCGTGCGGACCGGGGACGGTCGCTCCGGGTCCTGGGTCGTCGTGTCCGGGTTCGTGGTCGCGCAGCTCGGGTTCCTCGTGCTCGGTGCCGTCATCGGGACGGCGGAGCACACCACCGGGACGGCCCGCACGACGTTCACCGCGGTGCCGCGCCGGCTGCCCGTGCTCGCGGCGCAGGCCGTCGTCGTGGCCGTCGCGGCCGCCGTCACGGCGGTGGTGGCGCTGGGGGCGTCGTACCTGGCGACGACCGGGCCGCGCGCCGGCGAGGCGCCGGCCGTGGACCTCGCGGTGCCGGGTACTGCCCGTGCGCTCGCGGGCTTCGTGGTGCTCGCCGTCGCGGTCGCCCTGCTGGGGCTGGCGCTCGGCATGCTCCTGCGGCGCCCGGCGGACGCGATCGTCACCGGGCTGGTGCTCGTGTTCCTCGCGGACTTCGTCCTGGCTGCCAACCCGGGCGCGGCCACCGACACGATCCGCGCGGCGCTGCCGTCGGCGGGGGCCCGGCTCCTGCAGGACGACGCGGCGCTCGCGGCGCTGGACACCGCGACGCACGGCCCGCAGCTCGGCCCGTGGGGTGGGGGAGCGGTGATCGGCGCGTGGGTCGTCGTGGCGTTCTGCGCCGCGGGGTACCGGCTGGGACGCCATGACGTCCGCTGACCCGTCGTCCGCCCGGTCCTCCGCCCGGGCGGCGGCACCCGCCGCGGGCCGGGAGGCCGACCGCACCGGCCCTCCGGGATGGGAGGGTGGGCCCGTGATCCGACGTGACGCGGTGGTCCAGGTGCCGAGCACCCGCGACGAGATGCCGCTCACCGAGGCGCAGGTGGCGGCCGGCAGCCCGGTCGCGCGGCTCGTCACCGCGCGGCCGTGGGTCATGGACGTCACGGTCGCGATGGTCGTGGCCCTCGTCGGGCTCGTCGGCGCGATGTTCATCTGGGAGACCGCGAACGGGGCGGTCGGCCTCGGGCTGTACCAGCCCGACTCCGGGGTCGCGGAGCGCGTCACCGTGACCTGGCTGGTCGGTGCCGCCGCCGGTGCCGGGCTGCTGCTCCTGCGGCGGGTGCGGCCGATCACCGTGACGGTGCTGCTCGTGGTGGCTGCGCTGGCGTCCCTGCAGGTGGCGGGGGTCCTGGGGGTGCTCGGCGCGTGCCTCGCCTGTGCCCTGTACAGCGTGGCGGCGTCGCGCGGGACGACGACGACGTGGCTGGTCTTCGGGGCCGTCCTCACGGTCGTCACGGTCGCGTCGTGGGCGTGGCAGGACCTCGGCCTCCTCGAGATGGTCCTCTGGAGCGCCCCGGTGACCAGTCAGGGGGACCCGTCGGAGTGGAGGACCGTCCTGGACGCGCCGCTGTTCTCGGCCGGCCGCCGCACGGGGTCGGTGCTGCTGCTGCTCGCGCTGCTGCTGCTGGGCGTCGCCGTCGGGTCGGCGGCACGAGCCCGACGGCAGCACGCGGCCGACCTCGTGGAGCGGTACCAGGCGCTGGAGCGCCAGCGGGACGACGGCATCGCCCTGGCGCGCGCCGCCGAGCGTGCGCACATCGCGCGCGAGATGCACGACGTGGTCGCGCACAGCCTGACCGTCATGGTCGCCCTGGCCGACGGCGCCGACGCCGCGTTCGAGCGGGCACCGGACCGCTCCCGCGACGCCGTGCGGCAGGTCGCACGCACCGGCCGGTCGGCGCTGGTCGACATGCAGCGTGTCCTGGGGGCGCTCGGCCCGTCCGTGGCCGACGGGACGGACCGGTGGGCCGAGCCGACCGAGCTGGACCTGCCGACGGTGGTCGAGCGCTTCGCCGCCGCCGGTCTGCCCGTGACGGCGGACGGCCTGGACACCTCGCTGCCGGCGGACACGTCCGTGCGCCTCGCGGTGCTGCGGATCCTGGGCGAGGCGCTGACGAACGTGCTGCGGCACGCCCCGGGTGCCGGGTCGGTCGACGTCCTGGTCCGGCGCACGCCGACGACGGTCGAGATCGACGTCGCCGACTCCGGCGGCACGCGACCGGGGTCGGGCGGTGGCACGGGACGGGGGATCGTCGGCATGCACGAGCGCGCGGCGCTGCTCGGCGGGCACGTGGAGGCAGGCCCGCGCCCCGACGGCGGCTGGCGGGTGCACGCGGTGCTGCCGTGGGCGGGCGACGAGCCCGCGGGTGCGGGTCGGGTCGGCGCACGGCGCTCGGAGGACGCGCCGGGGGTCGCTCACGAGGACGCGCAGGAGGACGAGGGACCGAGGGGCGAGGAGCAGGTGCGGACCGTGCAGGTGGATCACGACCCGGTGCAGCAGGCTGCCGTGCAGCAGGACCGGGTGGCGCAGGACCAGGCCGACGACGGAGGACGACAGTGACGACCGTGCTGCTCGTGGACGACCAGTCGCTGCTGCGCGTGGGGTTCCGGATGGTCGTCGAGAGCGAGCCGGACCTCACGGTGGTCGGTGAGGCCGCCGACGGCCGTGTCGCGCTCGAGCAGGTCGCCGCGCTCGCGCCCGACGTCGTCCTCATGGACATCCGGATGCCCGGCATGGACGGCATCGAGGCGACCCGCCGGATCGTCGCCGAGCACCCCGCGTCGCGCGTGCTGGTGCTCACCACCTTCGACGTCGACGACCTCGCGTTCGCCGCGCTGCGCGCCGGTGCCAGCGGGTTCCTGCTGAAGTCGGCCCGGCCCGACGAGCTCCTCGACGCGATCCGCACGGTCGCGGCGGGCACCGCGGTCGTCGCGCCGCGGGTGCTGCGCCGCATGCTCGACCTGTTCGCACCGCACCTGCCGGGGGACGGCGAGCGCGTCGACCCCGACCCGGGGCCCGACCCGCGGCTGCGCAGCCTCACCCCGCGCGAGCTCGACGTGCTGCGGCTCATCGCGGAGGGTGCGTCGAACTCCGAGATCGCGCGCGAGCTGGTCGTCTCGGAGACGACGGTGAAGACGCACGTCGGCAACGTCTTCGCCAAGCTCGGCGCCCGCGACCGCGTGCAGGCGGTGATCATCGCCTACGAGTGCGGTCTGGTGACGGCGGCTGCCCGTCGCGACTGAGGAGCCGCGCGGCGGTCCGTCGGCGCGGCGCCGTGGTCAGCCGATGACGAGCTCGCTGACCAGGTCGCCGTCCGTCGTGAAGCGGTAGTCGAGCACCGCGACGCCGCCGGGGAAGTCGCCCGCCAGCCGGTGCGTGGCCACCCAGTGCCGGTCGTCGGGGTGCTGCACGCCCACGAGCTCGGTGGTGTACGTGAACTGCGCGCCCGCGCCGGCCAGGAACCGCACGATCTCGTCCGTGCCGCGGTAGGTGCGCCCGTCGTCGACCACCACCGCGGTCGGCGTGAACGCCCGGATCGCGGCGGGGTCGCGGACCACGTGCGCCGCGAGGAACTCGCGGATGGTCGTCGGGAGGTTGCCGTGGGTGTCGGGTGTCGTCGTCATGGGCACCAGGCTGGACCCTCTCCCCGGGAGAGGGTCCAGACTGCGACGGTGCTCACGATCGGCGAGTTCTCCCGGCTGACCCACCTCAGCGTCCGCACCCTGCGTCGCTACCACGAGGCCGGCCTGCTGGAGCCGGCTGCGGTCGACCCCGCCACCGGCTACCGGCGCTACACGGCGGAGCAGATCCCCACCGCCCAGGTCGTCCACCGGCTGCGGGAGCTCGACCTGCCGCTCGCCGACGTGCGGCGCGTCCTGCTCGCCCCGGACCCCGGGGCCCGCGCGGCGCTCGTCGCCGACCACCTGCAGCGGCTCGAGGCGCAGCTCGACCGGACCCGGGCCGCAGTGGTCTCGCTCCGCCGGCTCCTGCGGCCGAGCGCGTCGCCGCTCGACGTCGAGCTGCGCGTCGTCGCGGCCACGACGGTGGCCGCGGTCGAGGACGACGTCGCGCTCGACGAGGTCCTCGGGTGGTACGCCGACGCGACGGCCGAGATCGACGCCGTGGTCCACGAGCCCGCCGGCCCCCCGGGAGGGTCGTACGACAACGCGCTCTTCGAGACCGGGCGCGGGCACGTGGTCGTCCACCGCCCCACGGCCGCTCCGCCGCGCGTCGGGCGCGTGCGCCCGGTGACCCTGCCGGCCGTCGAGCTGGCCGTCACCACGCACGCCGGGGCCCACGACGACATCGACGTCACCTACGGCGAGCTCGGCGCGTGGGTCGTCGCGAACGCGCTCGCGGTGGCCGGTCCGGTGCGCGAGACGTACCTGGTGGGCCCACGGGACACACCGGACCCGGCGGCGTGGCGCACCGAGATCGGGTGGCCGGTGTTCCGTCTGGCGGCGGGCTGACGCGCGCCGGCGCAGCGGCCCGCGCGCCGGCGTCAGGCCAGCGAGAGGAAGAGCTTCTCGAGCTTCTGCACGTCCAGGGCCGGGGTCCCGCCGTCCGCGGCGTTCTCGTCCTGGGTCAGGCACTGCTTCATCCCCGAGGCGATCATCGCGAACCCGGCGCGGTCCAGCGCGCGCGAGACGGCGGACAGCTGCGTGACGACGTCCTCGCAGCTGCGGCCCTCGTCGAGCATCCGCACGACCGCGGCGAGCTGGCCCTGGGCGCGCCGGAGCCGGTTGCCGACCTTGGTCATCTCGTCCTTGTCCAGCTCCATGGCGTCCTCCTGGGGGCCTGCCGCGGCACCGGTGGGGTGCCGCGGCGCGCGTGCGGGGTGGGGGCAGGTGGGGGTGGTCGGCGTCAGCGCGGGCAGGTGCACCGCTGGTCGCTCGGGACCTCGGCCATGACGTCCTCGGCGTGCTGGCCGCAGCCGTCCCACGTGGTCTTGTGGCAGGTGGCGCAGCGGACGGGGTAGCACATGGTGGTCTCCTTCGTGGGGTGGGGGTCGGCGTGGGAGGTCAGGGGCGGACGGGTCCGCCCGCAGCCTGCCACGCCCGGGTGACGGTGCGGCCGGGCAGGCTCACGCAGCGGTCCGCGGGGCCGCGGCCGGGCGGGCCAGCTCGGGGTGGACGGCGCTGAGCGTCAGCCAGCCACCGGACAGGTTGCGGGCGTCGAGGCCCGCGGCGAGCAGCACGCGGGTGGCGATGTGGGACCGCACGCCGCTCGCGCAGTGCACGCTGACCGGTCGCCCGGCCGCGGCGGCGCGCACCTCGTCGAGGCGGCCGCGCAGCTCGGTGTGCGGGACGTTCAGCGCCTCGGGGACGTGGCCGCGGGCGAACTCGGCGGCCGAGCGCACGTCGAGCACCAGGGTGCCTGCCCGGGCGGCGTCGAGCCCGTCGGGGTGCCACTGGGGCGTGGTGCCGTCGAGCACGTTCTGCGCCACGAACCCCAGCATGTTCACCGGGTCCTTGGCCGAGCCGTAGGGCGGCGCGTACGCGAGCTCCAGCTCGGCGAGGTCGTCGGCGGTCATCCCGGCGCGCAGGGCGGTGGCCAGCACGTCGATCCGCTTGTCGACGCCGTCGCGGCCCACGGCCTGGGCACCCAGCAGGCGACCGTCGGGGGCGAAGGTCGCCACCAGGTGGACCTGCTCGGCGCCGGGGAAGTACCCGGCGTGGTGGGCGGGGTGGACGCGGACCACCTCGTGGTCGAGGCCCGCGCGGGTGAGCGCCGCCTGGTTCGGGCCGGTCACGGCCGCGGTGAGGCCGAAGACGCGCACGATCGCGGTGCCGAGCACGGGCGCCTGCGGCGTCGTGCGGTGCCCGACCATGGAGTCGGCGGCGCGCCGGCCCTGGCGGTTGGCCGGCCCGGCCAGCGGGACGGGCCCGACGGCGCCGGTGACGGCCTGCGTGACCTCGACGGCGTCGCCGACGGCCCAGACGTGCGGGTCGGACGTGCGCTGGTCGGCGTCGACGCGGATGGCGCCGGTGGGGCCGAGCGCGAGCCCGGCGTCGCGGGCCAGGTCGCTCGCGGGACGCACGCCGACGTTGACGACGACGACGTCGGCGGCCAGCTCGGTGCCGTCCGACAACGTGACCGTGACGGAGCCGTCCTCGCCGCGCGGTGCGACGCGCTGCGCGGCGACGCCCAGGTGCAGGCCCACGCCGTGGGCCCGCAGCTCGTCGGCCAGCAGGGGCGCGAGCTCCGGGTCGAGCGGGGGCAGCACGTGGTCCGCGAGCTCGACGAGGTGCACCCGCAGGCCGCGGGCCGTCAGCGCCTCGACGGCCTCGAGGCCGATGAACCCGGCGCCGACGACGACGGCCGTGGGGCCGGGTTCATCGGCGCCACGGGCGGTGAGCAGGTCCGCGACCCGTGCGCCGAGGGCGTCCAGGTCGGGGACGGTGCGCAGGGAGTGCACGGCCGGGTGGTCCAGCCCCTCGACGGGCGGACGCACCGCGACGGCGCCGGGGGCGAGCAGCAGGGCGTCGTAGCCCAGCGTGTACTGCCCGTCCGCGGTGACGACCGTGACCGTGCGGGCGGCGGTGTCGACGGCGGCGACGCGGCTGCCGGTGCGCACGTCGAGCGCGAGCGCGGCGGCGAGCGTCTGCGGGGTGTGCAGCAGCAGGGAGCTGCGCTCCGCGATCTCGCCGGACAGGTGGTACGGCAGGCCGCAGTTGGCGAACGACACGTAGTCGGACTGCTCGAGGACGATGATGTCGGCGCGCTCGTCGAGCCGGCGGGCGCGGGCAGCGGCACTCATGCCGCCGGCGACGCCGCCGACCACGACGATCCGCCGGACGGGGTGGGGCGTGGTGCTGGTGGACATGGATCCACCATACCCCCGGGGGTATGTGCCTCCCAGGTCTTGCGCCTGTTCCGTCCGCCACAGCGGCGGCGGGCCTCAGCGGTCGAGGTAGCCCAGGTGCTCCGCGTCGTAGCGCTCGCCGCGCACCCCGACGCGCGCCGCCAGGGCGTCCAGGTCGGCCACGTCGTCGGCCGACAGCGCCACGCCGGTCGCCGCGGCGTTCTCCTCGACGCGCGCGATCCGGCGCGTGCCGGGGATCGGCACGACCCACGGCTGCTGCGCCAGCAACCAGGCCAGGGCGACCTGCCCCGGGGTGGCGCCGCGGCGGGCCGCGAGCTCCCGCACGTGGTCGACCAGCGCGGCGTTGGCCGCCCGGTTCGCCGCCTCGAAGCGCGGGACGCGGGCCCGGATGTCCCCGGGTGCGAACGTCGTGGTCGCGTCGACGGTCCCGGTGAGGAACCCCTTGCCGAGCGGGCTGAAGGGCACGAGGCCGATGCCGAGCTCCGCGAGCGTGGGCAGCACCTCGGCCTCCGGGTCCCGCGTCCACAGCGAGTACTCGCTCTGCACGGCGGTCACCGGGTGCACCGCGTGCGCCCGGCGGATCGTCCGTGCACTCGCCTCGGACAGGCCCAGGTGACGCACCTTGCCGGCCGCGACCAGCTCGCCGACCGTCCCGGCGACGTCCTCGATCGGCACCGCGGGGTCGACCCGGTGCTGGTACAGCAGGTCGATCACGTCGGTGCGCAGCCGGCGCAGCGACCCGTCGACGGCGCGACGGATCTGCTCGGGGCGGCTGTCCAGCCCGACCGCGCGCCCGTCGCGGATGTCCCACCCGAACTTGGTGGCCACCACGACCTGGTCCCGCAGCGGCTCGAGCGCCTCACCCACGAGCTCCTCGTTGACGTACGGCCCGTAGACCTCCGCGGTGTCGACGAACGTCACCCCGCGCTCCGCCGCGCCGCGCAGCACGGCCACCATGTCGTCCCGGCCGCCGGGGTTGGGGCCGTAGCTCTGGGACATCCCCATGGCACCCAGTCCCACCGCGGAGACCTCGAGGCCCTGGCCCAGCGTGCGCGTGTGCATGATGCCCATCGTGGGGTGCGGTGGGCGCGCGGGGCCAGCCGGGCCGACGGGTGCGGACGTCGGAAGGAGGGCCGGCGCGACGGGTCAGCGCCGGGCGCCGACGGGGTCGACCGGGTCCTGAGGGTCGACGGGGTCCTGGGTGTCCACGGGGCCCTGGGTGTCGACGGGGCCCTGCGGGTCGGGGTGACGCGCGTCCGCCGGGTCGACCGGGTCCCGTGCGTCCGCCGGGTCGGCCGTACGCACCGGGCCGGGCGCCGCGCCCACCCGGCGGCGGTCCCACACCTCGCGCCCCTTGTCGACGCCCGCCTGCCCGGCGGCCCGCGCGCGGTCCAGCCAGCGCCGCGCCCAGGCGAACTCCGTTGCGAGCAGCGCGAGCCCGGCGAGGATCGCGAGGACGCCCGGACCGGGCAGCACCAGCATCGCCACCCCGGTGAGCACCACGGTGCCGCCGACGACCGACACCGCGATGACACGCACGGGCCGCGGCAGCGCGTCGATCTGCGCGCGGATGCGCGTCCACCGGTCCGGCCAGCCCGCCATCGCGCCTCCCAGGTCGGGACGCTCGTGCGCCCGCTGCCCCCTCAACGTCGGGGAACCCCGAGCGGTGCCCGGTGCGCGGAGACTAACCGAGCCGCGCCACGACCGCCGCGGCGACCACGTCCGTGACCTCGGGCACGACGTGCAGGTTGAGCGCGGGCTCGAACAGCTCGGCCTCCAGCAGCACCAGGCCGTGCTCGGCGGAGTCGACGGTGTCGATGCGGGCGTACAGCGGCACGCCGCTGCCCGTGGCCCGGTCCACCGCCCGGACCGCCGCGAGCGCGAACTCCGCCTCGGCCTCGCTCACGTCGACCCGCTGCGGGTTCTCCGCGTACACCCCGCCGATCAGCCCGCCGCCCGGTGCCAGCAGCGCGCCCTTGGCGATCGCGTGCGTCAGGGTCCCGTCGATCACGTAGAGGGCCTTCTCGCGCCCCTGCGACAGCTCGGCCACCTCCGGCTGCACCATCACCACGCCGTCGCCGGCCAGGATCCGGGCCGCCAGGTCGAGCGCCCGGGGGTCGTCGGCGCGGAACAGCCCGGTGTCGCGCGCCCCGGCGGACACGGCGGGCTTGAGGACCACGTGCGCGCCCGGGGCGAACGCGCCCAGGTCGTCGCGCACGTCGTCCAGGGACGTCCGGTACGTCGTCGGGACCACGCCCACCCCGAGGTCCGCGAGCTGCGCGAGGTAGCGCTTGTCGAGGTTCCAGCGCACGAGGGCCGGCGGGTTGAGCACCTGCGTCGCCTGCTCGACGGCCGCGAGCCACGCCAGGAACTCGGTGAGGCGCTCCGGGTAGTCCCACGGGGAGCGCAGCACCAGCAGGTCGTGCGCGGCCCAGTCGACGGCTGCGTCGTGCCAGACGACCGGCGCCGCCGCCACGCCGCGCGCCCGCAGCGCGGTGACGAGCGGTGCGGTGTCGTGGTCGGGGTCCTCGGAGGGGTAGGCGTCGGTCACGACGACACCCACGCGGGGGTTTGCGGTCACGGGCGGACCCTACGACGAGCCGCCCACGCGTCCGGCATCGGTAGGGTCGCGGGTCGTGACAGCTGCGCCGGACGCCCCGACCGGGCCGCCGCCCGGGACGCTCCCGGCGCCCGCCGCGGAGCGTGGACGTCTCGCGGTCGCGGCCGTCGTCGTCCTGGTGGTGGCCGTGCTGGGCGCCCTGGCGCTGCGGATGACGCCGCTGCGCGCGGTGCTCGACGCGGGCGGCTGCACGGTGCTGGCGGGGGAGCGCGACGTGCGTCCGCCGGAGGTGGTCCGGGACGCGGCCGCCCGGGTGCCCGAGGTCGTCGGCGGTGCCCCGGCGACCGTGACCACGACGTGCCGCCTGGTGGACACGGCCGCGC
>JAEWEJ010000185.1 GCA_023389455.1 Actinomycetes bacterium
GGTCACGAGCGCGGCGCCTGCGGCCGCGACGGCGCGCGTCAGCAGGCGCGGGCCGCACGGCCCCGCGACGGGGACCGCGGTGCCGGGTGGTGCGGGGGTGGGGACGGCGGTGGTCGTCTCGGACATGGGTGCCTCCTGCGGTGTCGTCCGTCCGATCGGCCCGTGCCGCAGTGCGGTGCGGCTGTCCGCGGGTGACCGAACCCCGGGCGATCCGTGCACGGCGGCGCGATCCCGGCGGCGACGCGGTGTGAGCGTCGTCACACCGGCGGGCTCGTGGGCGTGCCGGAGCCCGTCGGGGTTCGCCGAACGGGTGGTGAACAGTGGCCGACGTCGTGGCGCGTGTGAGCGGGGTCACCGCCAGCAATGACCGTTCGCCGCTAGCGTCGGGCCATGACCGGACTCGACCTCGCCCAGCAGAAGATGCGTGACGCCGACGTGCCCGCCGCGGCCATCGACGTGTTCACCCGGTTCTACGGCCTCCTGGCGTCCGGGAGCACGGGGCTCGTCCGTGAGGCGGACGTGGACCCGCTGACCGACGTCCCGCACCTCGACGACCTCGACGTCGACCCGGACGCCGGCGCGCAGGCGCTGGCCCGCACCGCCGTCATCAAGCTCAACGGGGGCCTCGGCACCTCGATGGGCATGGACCGTGCCAAGTCGCTGCTGCCCGTGCGCGGTGACCGCACGTTCCTCGACGTCATCGCCGACCAGGTGCTCGCGGCCCGGCAGGCCACGGGAGCACGGCTGCCGCTGGTGCTGATGAACTCGTTCCGCACCCGTGACGACAGCCTCGCGGCCCTCGCGGCGCACCCGCGCCTGGCCGTCGACGGGGTGCCGCTGGACTTCCTGCAGAACCGCGAGCCCAAGCTGCTGGTCGACGGGCTGACGCCGGTGACCTGGGACGCCGACCCCACGCTCGAGTGGTGCCCGCCCGGGCACGGCGACCTGTACCCGGCCCTGTACGCCTCGGGCGTGCTCGACGCGCTGCTCGCCGCCGGGTTCCGCTACGCGTCCGTCTCCAACTCCGACAACCTCGGCGCGACACCCGACGCCCGGGTCGCCGGCTGGTTCGCCGCGTCGGGCGCGCCGTTCGCGGCGGAGGTCGCCCGGCGGACCCCGGCCGACCGCAAGGGCGGCCACCTCGTGGTGCGTCGTGCGGACGGCCGGATCGTGCTGCGCGAGTCCGCCCAGACCCACGCCGACGACGCGGACGCGGCCGCGGACATCGCGACCCACGCCTACTTCAACACGAACAACCTGTGGCTCGACCTCGAGGCCCTCGCCGCCGAGCTGGAGCGCACCGGGGGCGTGCTCGACCTGCCGCTGATCCGCAACGAGAAGAACGTCGACCCGACCGACAAGACGTCCCCGAAGGTGGTGCAGGTGGAGTCGGCGATGGGCGCGGCGATCGAGGTCTTCGACGGTGCCGCCGTCCTCGAGGTCGGCCGCGAGCGGTTCCTGCCGGTCAAGACGACCAACGACCTGCTCGTCCTGCGCTCGGACGTGTACGAGGAGGACGACGCGCACCGGCTGGTCGCGGTCGTCGACGCGCCGTTCGTCGACCTGGACCCCGCGTACTACGCGCTGGTCGGGGAGTTCGACGCCCGCGTGCCGCACGTCCCCTCGCTGCGGGCGGCGACGTCGCTCACGGTCCGCGGGGACTGGAGCCTCGGCCGGGACGTCGCGGTCGTCGGGGACGCGGTGCTCCACGGCGAGGGCGGCACCGTCCCCGACGGCGCCACGCTCGTGTCGGACACCACGCAGGACGCGGTCCACGCCTGACGCCTTCGCGCTCTGCCCCCACGCACGAGGGCCGGCACCGGCGTCCTGCGCCGTGGTGCCGGCCCTCGTCGCGTCGTCCGTGGTGGGGTCAGCGGCGCTTGCCGGCCCAACCCGCGTAGAGGCTGACGAAGATGGCCGCGAGGACCACCTGGATGACGACCTCGAGGACGTCGAGGCCCTCGGTCTCGTCCCATCCGACGAGCGAGGCGATCCACGTGCCGATGAGGGCCGCGACGATGCCGATGAGGATCGTCGCGATGATGGAGATGTTCTGCTTGCCGCGCACGAACAGGCGCCCGAGCGCGCCGATGATCGCGCCGACCACGATGGCGCTGATGATTCCAGTGACACCCATGTCCACTCCTCAGGTCAGGACCGATGTCCGGTCTGCGAGGAACCTAGGGCAATCCGGGCGCGCCCGCCTCCCGAGTACCTGCGGTCGTGCCCGGAACGGGGGGATCCGGCACGGAACGGGCGCCGACGGGTGCTCTGCCCGGTAGGTTCTGCTGCGGGGAGCCGTCCGTCGACCTCGAGGAGTCCTGTGTCCGACGCACCCGCGGTCGTGCCCGCACCGCTCGTCCTGCGGCCGTCGTCGCAGAGCCCGTTCGTCGTGACGCCCGCCACGGTCGTCGTGGTCGACGCCGACGAGGACCTCGTCCCGGTCGCCGTGCTGACGGCGGACCTGCTCGGCAGGGTCAGCGGGCGGGCGGTCGAGATCAGTCACGCGGAGCCCGACGCCCCCGGCGTGGTGCGCATGCGGCTGGTCGACGACGTGCCGCCCGGGCCCGAGTCGTACCGCGTGGTCGTCGGCGACGGCCGTGTCCGGCTCGAGGCGCGCACGACCGACGGCCTGGTCCACGCGGTCGTGACGCTGCGTCAGCTGGTGCGCGACCGCGCCGACGGTGGTGTCGAGGTCGAGGCCGTCCACGTCGAGGACGCGCCGCGCTACCCGTGGCGCGGGCTGTCCGTCGACGTGGCCCGGCACTTCGTACCCGTCGCGGACCTCAAGGTCCTCATCGGGCTGATGGGGCACTACAAGCTCAACGTGCTGCACCTGCACCTGACGGACGACCAGGCGTGGCGACTCGACCTGCGGTCCCGGCCGGAGCTGGTGCGGCGCTCGAGCTCCCACTCCGTGGGCGGCGACCCCGGGGGGTCGTACTCGGCCGGGGACTGGGACGAGATCCTCGCCTTCGCCCGGGCGCGCGCCATCCGGGTGGTCCCGGAGATCGACGTCCCGGGGCACGTGAACGCGGCGCTGCACGCGTACGGCGAGCTGACGCCCGACGGCCGTCCCGTCGAGGAGTACCTGGGGATCGAGGTCGGGTTCTCCCGCCTGCACGACGACCTGCCGGCGACGCACGAGTTCCTCGCCGACGTCTTCGGCGACCTCGCCGAGATGACCCCGGGGGAGTATCTGCACATCGGGGGCGACGAGGTGCTGACGATGGCCCCCGACGAGTACGCGCGGCTCGTGCGGTCCGCCGCCGCCGTCGTCACCGCGCACGGCAAGAAGGTCGTCGCGTGGCAGGAGGCCGCGTCGGTGCCCGACCTGCCCGCGGGGACCGTCCTGCAGTACTGGGACACGCGGGTGGACGCCGCGCCGTTCGTGGCGGCGGCGCACGCCGGAGCCCGGCTGCTGCTGTCGCCGGCGTCGCGGGTCTACCTCGACATGCGCTACGAGCCGGGGTTCCCGCTCGGGCAGGAGTGGGCCGGGTTCGTCGAGCTGCGCGACGCGTACGAGTGGGAGCCCGGCGAGCTGGTCGACGGACTGCCGCCCGAGGCCGTCGAGGGCGTGGAGGCCGCGCTGTGGACCGAGACGCTGCGCACCCTCGACGACCTGACGACGATGCTGCTGCCGCGCCTGGCCGCCGTCGCGGAGGTGGCGTGGAGCGCGCCCGAGCGCCGCGACCTCGACGACTTCCTGGACCGGCTCGGCGCGCACGCGCGCACCTGGGACCGCGTCGGCCTCGCGTGGCACCGGACGCCGCAGGGACGCTGGGACTCCTGACGCCCGGGCGGGCGCGTCAGATCCAGGTCGGCAGCCACATCCGCAGGTGCCACTGGTCCCACGGGATGACGAACGCCGACCACACCGGGTAGAAGAACAGGCCGACGGCGACGACCACCGCGACGAACACCCCGACGGCGACGACGGTCCCGCGCCGTGCCCGGACCTCCCGCGCGGACCCGTCCGGGCCCACCTGCGGCCCGATCAGCAGCCCGAGCACGTACACGAGCGTCAGCACGACCCACGGCACGAACGCGACGCTGTAGAACGTGAAGATCGTGCGGTGCATGTAGGCGAACCACGGCACCCAGCCGGCCAGCAGGCCGGACAGGACGGCGCCGGCACGCCAGTCCCGGTACCGGACGAGCCAGAAGAGCGCCACGAGGACCGCCGCCGCTCCCGCCCACCAGATGACCGGGTTGCCGACCGCGACGATGGCCTGCGAGCACGAGGCCGCTCCGCACGCCTGCTCGGCGGCCTCCCCGGTCAGGCCGGAGACCTCGGTGGGGTACCAGAAGGACGTCGGGCGCCACTGCACGATCCAGCCCAGCGGCCCCGCCGCGTAGCCGTGCGGCGTCTCCAGGCCGTTGTGGTACCGCCACATGTCCTGGTGGTAGGCCCACAGCGAGCGCAGCGCGGGCGGCAGCCACTGCACCCCCTGGTCGGGGTTGTTCTCGGCCCAGTGGCGGTTCCACCCGTTGTCGGTCGCGAACCACCCGGCCCAGGACGCCACGTAGGTGAGCGCCGCGGTCGGCACCATGACGAGGAACGCGACGACCGCGTCCTTGACCAGGGTGGCGCGGACCCACGGCCTCACGCCCGCGGAGCGTCGCGCGGTCGCGTCCCACAGGACGGTGAGCAGGCCGAACACCGCGAGGAAGTAGAGCCCCGACCACTTGGTCCCGATCGCCAGCCCGAGCAGGACCCCGGCGGCGAGCCGCCACCACCGGAACCCGAGACCCGGCCCCCAGCGCAACGGCCCCCCGGCGTCGAGGACCGCGGCCGTGCGGACCGCGAGGCGCCGCCGCGCCTGCTCCCGGTCCAGCAGCAGGCACCCGAACGCGGCGAGCGCGAAGAACATGAGGAACGGGTCGAGCAGCGCGACGCGCGACTGCACGATCGCCTGGCCGTCGAGGGCGAGGAAGAGGCCGGCGACGGTGCCCAGCGCCGTCGAGGCGAACAGCCGCCGGGCGATCCGGGCGATCATGAGGACGGCGAGCGTCCCGCACACCGCGGCGGCCAGGCGCCAGGCCGTGGAGCTCTCGACGCCCCCGCCGAGCCGGATGCCGAGCGCGATCATCCACTTGCCGACGGGCGGGTGGACGACGTAGGCCGCGTCGGTGCCGAGCGCGCTCGCGTCCCCGGCCTCGAACCGGGCGTTCGCGTCGTCGGCCCACACCGCCTCGTAGCCGCGGACGAGGAGCGAGTAGCCGTCCTTGACGTAGTACGTCTCGTCGAAGACCAGCCGGTGCGGTCGGCCGAGGTCCCACAGCCGCAGGAAGCCGGCCAGCGCGGTCACGGCCAGGGCCCACAACCACCCGTGCAGGCGCGCGCGGGGGTTCGCGTCGAGCGCGAGCGTGTCCGCCCCGAGCAGCCGGCGCAGCAGCCGCTGCTCCTCCGGCTCCGCCGGTGCGTCCGGCGTGCCGTCCTGCGGGGTGCCGGTCGACGCGTCAGGGGCGTCGGGGTCGGCGGACGCCGGGGCGCCCGCCGGGGCCTCGTCCGCGGGC
>JAEWEJ010000304.1 GCA_023389455.1 Actinomycetes bacterium
GCGCCCCGACCTGCGTTAGCGTCGTGCGGCCGGTCGCATCGATCCGAACGTCTAGAGGACCCCTTCGTGGACACGCTCCCCTACCAGGACCCGTCACTGCCCATCCCGGAGCGCGTGGCGGACCTGCTGAGCCGCATGACGCTGCCCGAGAAGGTGGGCCAGATGCTGCAGCTCGACGCGCAGCCGGGGGTCGAGGACCTCGTGCTGGACAAGCACGTCGGGTCGATCCTGCACGCGTCCCCGCAGCGTGTCCTCGAGGCACTGGACGCGGTCGAGCGCACGCGGCTGCGCATCCCGCTGCTCGTGGCCGACGACGCGATCCACGGCTACTCGTTCTGGCGGGGCGCGACGATCTTTCCCACGCAGCTCGGCGTGGCGGCGTCGTGGGACCCGCAGGCGGCGGAGGCGATGGCGCGCGTGACGGCCGTCGAGGTCTCGGCCACGGGCCTGCACTGGACCTTCTCACCGGTCGTCTGCATCACCCGCGACCTGCGCTGGGGCCGTGTCACCGAGACGTTCGGCGAGGACCCGTTCCTCATCGGCGAGCTCGCCGCCGCGATGGTGCGCGGGTACCAGGGTGACGGCCTGGACGACCCGACGGCGATCCTCGCGTGCGCGAAGCACTTCGCCGGGTACTCCGAGACGCAGGGCGGCCGCGACGCCTCGGAGGCGGACATCTCGCGCCGCAAGCTGCGCTCGTGGTTCCTGCCGCCGTTCGAGCGCGTCGCCCGCGAGGGCGCGCGCACGTTCATGATCGGCTACCAGTCCACCGACGGCGTGCCGATCGTGGTCAACAAGTGGCTGCTGCAGGACGTGCTGCGCGGCGAGTGGGGCTGGACCGGCACGCTCATCACCGACTGGGACAACGTCGGGCGCATGGTCTGGGAGCAGAAGATCGCCCCCGACCACGAGCACGCCGCGGCCAACGCCGTGAACGCCGGCAACGACATGGTGATGACGACGCCCGCCTTCTTCGAGGGTGCGCAGAAGGCCGTCGCCAACGGCCTGGTCGACGAGGCGCAGCTCGACGCGGCGGTCGCCCGCATCCTCACGATCAAGTTCGAGCTCGGCCTGTTCGAGGACCCGCGCCGCCCCGACCCCGTGCGGCAGGCCGAGGTCATCGGGTCCGACGACCACCAGGACATCAACCTGCAGGTCACGCGCCGCTCGCTGGTGCTGCTGAGGAACTCCGGCGTGCTGCCCCTGGGCGGGGGGCTGGTCTCCCGCCTCGACGGGCACGCGACGGCGACCGACGGGTCCGCCCCCGCGCCGCTGCGCCTCGCCCTCGTCGGCCCCAACGCCGACGACGTGGACGCCCAGCTGGGCGACTGGGCGGGCCGCTCCGGCCAGGTCGACTGGATGCGCGAGGAGGGCCACCCGCGCGAGATGACGGAGACCGTCCTCGACGGGCTGCGCGGCCTGCTGCCCGAGACGTGGGAGCTCACCTACGCCAAGGGCGCCGAGATCGGCACGCTGGGCCCGGACCCCGAGGGCGAGTACTACCCGGACGGCCAGCCGAAGATGCCGATCCTGCACGCGGCCGCCCCCGACCAGGCGCTGATCGCCGAGGCCGTCGCCGCCGCGCAGGGTGCCGACCACGTGGTCGCCGTCGTCGGCGACACCATCGGCCTGATGGGGGAGACGCGCTCGACGGCGACGCTGGAGCTCGTCGGCGGGCAGGTCGCCCTGCTCGACGCGCTGGCGGCCACCGGGACGCCGATGACCGTCGTCGTCATCGCCTCGAAGCCGCTCGTGCTGCCGGAGTCCGCCCTCGGCGCGGACGCGATCGTGTGGGCCGCCAACCCGGGCATGCGGGGCGGTCGGGCGATCGCCGAGCTGCTGCTCGGCACGATCGAGCCCGCGGGCCGTCTGCCCGTGACGTTCGCGCGGCACGTCGGCCAGCAGCCGGTCTACTACAACGGCCTGCGCGGCCAGCACGGCACCCGGTACGCCGACCTCACGCAGGACCCGGCGTTCGCGTTCGGCGAGGGGCTGTCCTACTCCACGGTCGAGTACTCCGACCTGCGGATCGCGGCGCCCGTGCTCGGCCGTGACGACGCGGTCCGCGCGCAGGTGACCGTCACCAACACCGGCGCGCGTCCGTCGCACGAGGTCGTGCAGGTCTACGTGAGCGACCTCGTCACGTCGCTCACCTGGGCCGACAAGGAGCTGAAGGCGTACCGGCACGTGGACGTGGCGCCCGGGGAGTCGGTGGTCGTCGACGTCGAGCTGCCCGTGGCCGACTGCACGATCGTCGACGCCGAGGGCCGTCGCGTGGTCGAGCCCGGCGAGTTCGAGCTGCTCGTCGGCCGCTCGTCGCGCGACCGCGACCTGCTGCGCGCCGGCTTCTCCGTCACGGGCTGACGTCGCCGTCCCGCGCCGGGCGACCGGCGCGGGACGGGCAGCGGCCGGCTCAGCCGCCCACGGTGCTCGCCCGCACGACCAGCTCCGGCTGGAACAGCACCCGCTGGTGCTGGGCGCCGCGGCCCGCGGCCGTCTCCCGCAGCAGCAGGTCGGCAGCGGTCCAGCCGAGGGTGTGCGCGGGGCGTCGCACCGACGTCAGCGGCACCGGCAGGGCGGCGGCGAGCGGCACGTCGTCGTACCCGACGACCGCCATGGCGTCGGGCGCCGGCACCCCGGCGCGTCGCAGCGCCCGTACCGCTCCCGCCGCGAGGACGTCGGAGCCGCAGAACGTCGCCGTGGGGCGGCGTGCCGGGTCGAGGCCGAGCAGCTGTGTCATCGCCGCGTCGCCCGCGTCGGTCGTCACCGCCGGCACCACCACCTCCGTGAGGACCGCCGCCGGGTCGAGGCCCGCGGCCCGGAGCGCGGCGACCACGCCCGCGCGCCGGTCCGCGCACGGGCGCGCCGTGACCGGGCCGTCGACCAGGGCGATCCGACGGTGGCCCAGGTCGAGCAGGTGCTCGATCGCGAGCCCGCCGCCGCGGACCTCGTCGACGCCCACGCTCGTCAGGTCGGCGCGGTCGGTCAGGGCGTCGAGCAGGACGACGTGCACCCCACGGTCGCGGGCCGCGAGCACGTGCTCGAGCGCGGGGTGGGTCGGGGTGATCAGGACCCCCTGCACCCCGTGCTCCTCGAGCAGCCGCAGGGACCGGGCCTCGCGCTGCGGGTCCGCGTCCGTCGAGGAGAGGATCAGGGCGTAGTCGTCCGGCGAGACCCTGTCCTCGACGCCGCGGGCCACGCCCGTGACGAACGGGTCGGCGATGTCGACCACGATCGCACCGACGGTCCGCACCGGACCGGTCCGCAGCTGCCGCGCCGAGGCGTTGCGGACGAAGCCCAGCTCCTCGATCACGGCGACGACGCGGTCACGGGTCGACGTCGCCACCTGGTCGGGGCGGTTGAGGACGTTCGAGACCGTCCCGACCGACACCCCCGCGCGGCGCGCGACGTCGGTGATCGAGGGTCGCCGAGGTCGGTCGGTGCTCGACGCCATCGACGACCCCCCGCCGTCCGTCCTGCCGCCGCCGGCGGCCGGTCCGCCGCCGATGCTAGTGCCCGAAAGCCGTACCGGCTGGTCGAAACAGGGACGAACCGGCCCGTCCGGCAGCGACAGGGTGGGGTGGGCGCCGTGCGGGGTGTCCTCAGCGCCTCCGCTGCCGGTGCAGGTGCCGTCGCCGCAGCCCGGCCAGCAGGCCGCCCGAGGCGAGCGCACCGCCCGCGACCGCCGCGAGCGTCGCCGGGTCGGCCCCGGTCGCCGCCAGCACGGAGCTCTCCTCCGCGGGGTGTGGCACCTGCTGCGGCACGGGTCCGCTCGTCGCCTGCACCTGCACCGGCTCCGGGGTCGTCGCCGTGGAGGTCGTCGTGCCGGCGGCCGACGGGTCGCCGACTGCGGGGCCCGGGGTGGGCTCGGGCGTGGGTTCCGGGGTGGGCTCGGGAGTCGGCTCCGGGGTGGGGTCGGGAGTCGGCTCCGGGGTGGGGTCGGGAGTCGGCTCCGGCGAGGGGTCGGGCGTGGGCTCGGGAGTCGGCTCCGGCGAGGGGTCGGGCGTGGGCTCGGGAGTCGGCTCGGGTGTCGGGTCCGGCGTGGGGGTCGGTGTCGGGTCCGGCGTCGGGGTCGGGTCGGGCGTCGGGGTCGGGTCGGGCGTCGGGGTCGGCGTCGGGTCGGGCACGCACACGGTCCAGCCGCGCTCGTCGACACCACCGCGGCCCGAGTTGTCCTCGCCGAAGTGGTAGGCGAAGCTGTTCGACTCGGTCCAGGCGACGCACATGCCCGGCGTGAGCCCGAACCGCTCCCACGGCACGAAGGTCGCGCCGATCAGGTCACGGTTCGTGTCGATGCTGAGGTTCTGCGCGCCGGGCACGTTGATGTTCACGTAGCCGTTGGCGGGGATCGGGGTCCGCGAAGTGCAGACCGTCGCTCTCCCACCAGAAGGGCCGGTCGACGCCGTCCTGGTGGTACGGCCCCTCGGAGCGCTGCGCGACCCGCTCGACGACGGTGCTGGGCAGCCCGTCCGCGTGCAGCGCGGTGGCGCCGGGTGCGGCCATGCCGGCCGCGGCGACGAGGACGGAGACGGTGGCCGCTGCTGCGGCGGGAAGGGCGGTGGGGGCCATGGCTTCTCTCCTCCCGGGACGCCCGTGGTGGGGCGGGTCTGCGGCCGGGTCCTCCGGCCGGGTTCGTCGTGCCCGCGCGCTGGAGCGCGCGCGGGTGCGAGGCCTCGCGGGGAGCTGGCCGTGACGCGACCGGCGACGGTGCGCGGGGGCGGCGGGCCGCTCCTCGGGGCACGCTCATCCCAGCCGCGGGTGCGGCACCCACCCGGCGCCACCCGGCCGTGCGTACCGGCCCGCCCGTGGCGCGGCAGGGGTACCTAGGCGCGTCCGCCCGCCACCTGGTGCCCCGCGTGCGGGGGCTGCGCCGGGTCGAACCACCGGGCCAGCTCGGACCGGGTGTCCACGCCCAGCTTGTGCAGGACCTTGGACACGTGGTTCTCGACGGTGCGGACGCTCAGCTGCAGCCGCTCGGCGATCTGCCGGTTGGTCAGGCCGCGGGCTGCCATCGCGGCGACCTCGCGCTCGCGGGCCGACAGCGCCTCGCGCTGCGGCTCCTCGGCCACCGCCGGCGGTCGGAGCCGCGCGACGACGGGGTCCTGGGCGTGCGCCTCGTCGAGGGCGCCCAGGGCGGTGCGCACGAGGCCGGTGACGTCGAACCGGATGGCCGCCAGTGCGGCGACCAGCGCGTCCTGGTCGCCCGCCGCCAGGGCCCGGTGGACGTCCAGGAGGGGGTCGAGCAGGGGCGCGCGGCACGCGGCCGCAGCCTCCTCGACCACGGCGAGCCGGGCCGGGTCGTACGCCGTGGACCGCATGAGCCAGCAGACGAGCGCGGGGAGCGGCTCGGCGGCCTCGGCGTACCGCCGACCGGCGTCCCACAGCAGGTCGTCGGCGTCGCTCCGGCCGGTCGCCGCGGCGAGGGCGGCGTGCCCGAGCGGGGCCAGCGCGTCGATGGCGGGACGGTAGCCGGAGGAGGTCCGGTCGAGCTCGTCCAGCAGGACGGCCGCGGCGTCGGGCGAGCCGCGTTGCGCGAGCAGGACCGCCCCCACGGTCAGCGTCCGGCGGTAGAACGTGCTGTCGAGCGGTCCGCCCGGGCCCAGCCGGAGCGAGGTGGCGACGACGCGCCACGCCGCGTCCGGGTCGCCCTGCAGCAGGAGCGCCTGCCCCAGGGTGCACGCGTGCACCCGCACGCCGAGGACGTCCAGGCCCTGCAGGGCGCGGTCGAGCAGGGCGCGCGCGCGCCAGGCGGCCTCGTCGAGCCTGCCCAGGGCGAGCAGGGCCTCACCGTGCACCCCCTCGAGGTGGTGCTCGACGTCCGCAGCCGCCTCCACCTCGTGGGACGTCTGCGCGTCGGTCGTGGTCGTCGCCGGCTCGTCGGGGCGGGACGGGTCGACCGCTGCCCACACCTCGAGCGCGAGGTCGGGGCGCCCCGCGCTCAGCATCTCCGACGCGCGGGCGACGGCCGCCCACCGCCGCAGCCTGACCGTCCCCGGTGTCGCCACCGGTCCGGCCGGGTCCACGGCTATCCCCTGGGCGACGTCCCGCCGAGCCTGCTGCCGGGCGGCGAGCAGCTCACGCGCGGGATCCGTGTCGCCTTCCCACCGTCGCAGCAGCCGGCTGATCCCGTCGGTGCCCGCGCCGTGCCAGCTCGCCCACCGCAGCTCGTAGAGCAGGAGGTCCACGAGGTCGTCCGGCGTCTCGTCGCCGGTGCGCTCGGTGCCGGCGAGCACCGTCTCCACCTGGGCATCCGCGCGGCGGCGCAGCAGCACCGCGAGGTAGCCGGCGGCGTGGGCGACGGTCGGGTCCGTCTGCCAGACCGCGCGGCGCACCGCCTCCTCGGCCGTCGTGCGCTCCTGCAGCAGGCCGGTGAGGTCGGCCGCCCACTGCCGGAGCTCGGCGCTCGGTTCGTCGAGCAGGAGGTCGGTCGACGGCGGGAGGCGGACGTCGAAGGGGGTGGCGTCCGGCCCCGCCCGTCGGGCGAGCCGGTCCGTGAGGTCGCGCCGGCGCTCCGGCCTGATCCGCTCCCGCAGGGCGTCGGCCAGCGCCGGGGGTGCCACGGTCAGCGTGTCGCCGGCGCCGGACGTGCCGTACCTGCGGACCCTGCCCGCGCGCAGGAGCGACGCGAGCACGCGCGGGTCGACGACGGACTCCGCGGTGGCCCGCGGCACGGGGCCGGCCAGCGCGAGGAGCTCGAGGGCCTCGACGTCCTCGCTGCTCAGCCGCGGCAGCAGCAGGTGGGCGACGGCGTCCACCGGGGCGTCGTCGAGCGACCCGACGCTGCGCCAGCGGCCGTCGACGCGCTGCGCGACGCCGGCGAAGCGGGCGGCGTGGGCCAGCGCGACGGCGACGGCCGGGTTGCCGCCGGAGCGCGCGATGATCCCCGAGGTCAGGGCGACGTCGGTGGGTGCCCCGAACGTGTCGGCGAGCAGCCGGGACGCCGTGCGGAACCCGAGCGGCGGGATCCGGACCTCCGCCGGTGCGCGGGCCGCCACGACGGCACCCACGGCGGACGGTGGGCCCTGCGTCAGGTCGGTGGCGGTGGTGGCGACCAGTGACGCCGACGTCAGGCGCAGGGCCTGCAGGACCGTCTCGGCGCTGGTGGCGTCGAGCAGGTCGAGGTCGTCGACCAGGAGCAGCGGACGACGGCCCTGCAGCTCGTCGACGAGCCAGGACAGGAGCGCCTGCTGACCCGTCGCCACGTGCTCGGCGACGGCGGAGCGCTGCGCCCGCAGGGCCGCTCCGGGGGTCTCGCCGCCCCCGTGGACCAGGAGGGCGGTCGCGCCGCGACGCGAGGAGCCGGCGAGCAGCTGCTCCAGCACGCGCGTGCGTCCGGATCCGTGGTCGCCCCGCACCACGACGTCGCGGCCGAGCGCCAGCC
>JAEWEJ010000325.1 GCA_023389455.1 Actinomycetes bacterium
GCCCGCGGGGGAGGGCTGACGCGCGCAGCGCCGAGGCGGCCGCGTCCCGACGCGACCGGGCCGGGAGCGCTCCCTCAGTCCGTCCCGGCCGGGGCGGGCGCGGTCGACTCCCGCACCACCAGCTCGGTCGCCAGGTCGATCCGCAGGTTCGTGGGGTGCTGGCCGGCGGCCAGGCTGAGCACCATCTCCGTCGCCGTGCCCGCCATCTCGCGCAGCGGCTGGCGCACCGTCGTCAGGGACGGGCCGAGCCACTGGGCGAGGGGGATGTCGTCGTACCCGACCACGGAGACGTCCTCCGGGATCGAGAGCCCGAGCTCGCGGACCGCACGCATCACGCCGAGGCTCTGGTAGTCGGAGCCGGCGAAGATCGCGGTGGGCCGGTCGGCGCGGGACAGCAGCTCCAGGCCGTGCTCGTACCCGCCGGTCACGTGGAAGTCCCCCCACCGCACCAGCGACGGGTCCGCCTTGATGCCGGCCTCGTCCAGCGCGCTGCGGTACCCGTCGACGCGGGCGCGGGAGCACAGGACGTCGGGCGGCCCCGCGATGACGCCGATGCGCCGGTGCCCCAGCGACAGCAGGTGGCGGGTGGCGATGAGCCCGCCGTTCCAGTTGTTGGAGCCGACCGTCGGCACGCCCGCGGGCGGCTCGCCGAACGTGTCGACGACGACGAACGGGATCGAGCGGGACTCGAGCTGGTGGCGCTGCGTGGCGTCCAGGCTGGACAGGACGAGCAGCACGCCGAGCGGCCGGCGGGCCAGGATGTCGTCGATCAGCTCCTGCTGGGGGCGGTGCGCCCCACCCAGCTCGGACAGCACGACGCCCACGCGGCGCGCGGCGGCGGCGTCCTCGACGCCCTTGATGACCTCCTGCGCCCACGCGTTGTCGATGTGGTGGAACACCAGGTCGATGAGGTTCGGGTCGCCCGCGCCACGGCCGCGGCGGCGGCGGTAGCTGTGCTCCTCGAGGATCGCCTCGACGCGGGTGCGGGTCCCGGCCGCCACGTCGGGACGCCCGTTGAGCACCTTGGAGACCGTGGGCACGGAGACGCCGGCGAGTGCCGCGATCTCGGCGATCGTGATGGTGCGGCGGTCCTCGGCGGACGTGGCCACGCGGGTCTCCTCTGACCGGGCCCCTCGCGTCGCTGCCGGAGGGGCCGGCGACGTCCCCGGGACGGGTTCGCAAGTTTCGAGGCCGACGGTAGCACCCGTCCGCCCGCCGCTGTCCGACATGGGCGACACGTCCCGCGGACAGGTCACGACATCTCGGTTGGGTTACGCGGGTTGACGGCACCGCAAACGTTTGCCTAACGTGGCGGCCACACGGCGGCGGATCCGTCCGTCGACACATTTCGGCCACGAGGGCGTGGAGATCGATGCAGGCGCAGCAGCACGACGTGCACCCCGCCGTGGCGGGTTCGTCGCCGCACGGCCCGGGCCGCCACCCGAGCACCGCCGGGGTGCTCCTCACCTGGCGAAGGGCGGTGAAGCCATGTCCACGGACGGTGTGACCGTCACCGGTGGCGCCCCCGAGGCGGCGATCCGGGAGCCCGAGGCGGCTGCCGTGGCGCGCACCGCGACCGACGGGCCCCAGGGCCCCGGGGGTCGCGCGGCACGCAGGCGCCGCGACGGCCACATGACCTGGCGGCGCGCCCTGCGGCGCGACTGGCAGCTCTACACGCTGCTGGTGCTGCCGCTGGTCTTCTTCCTCGTCTTCCGGTACGTGCCGATGTTCGGGAACGTCATCGCGTTCCGCCGGTTCCGGCCCGGGGGCTCGATCTTCGGCGAGGAGTGGGTCGGTCTGCACTACGTGCGGATGTTCATCAACGACCCCACGTTCTGGAACGTCTTCCAGAACACGCTCGTCCTGGGCGTGCTGAGCCTGGTCATCATCTTCCCGCTGCCGATCGTGCTGGCGCTGATGCTCAACGAGCTGCGCTCCCGGCGGTTCAAGCGGCTCATCCAGACCATCTCGTACCTGCCGCACTTCATGTCGATCGTCATCGTCGCGGGCCTGGTGTTCCAGCTCACCGCGGTGCGCGGCACGATCAACCAGGTCATCACGGCCATCGGCGGTGACGCGATCGGGTTCATGCAGCTGCCGGAGTGGTTCCGCACGATCTACATCTCCTCGGAGATCTGGCAGACCGTCGGCTGGGGCACGATCCTCTACCTCGCCGCGCTGTCGACCATCGACCCGCAGCTCTACGAGGCGGCGCGGATCGACGGGGCCAACCGCTGGCGCCAGACGTGGCACGTCACGCTGCCGGGCATCCGGCCGACCATGGTCGTGCTGCTCATCCTCAACATCGGCTCGTTCATGGCCGTCGGGTTCGAGAAGATCCTGCTGCTCTACAACCCCCTGCTGTACCCGACGGCGGACGTCATCGCGACGTACCTGTACCGCGTCGGCATCGGGTCGAGCCAGTTCTCCTACGCCACGGCCATCGGGCTGTTCGAGGCCATCATCGGCCTCACCCTCGTCCTGTCCGCCAACGCGATCTCGCGCCGAGTGGTGGGAGCGTCCCTGTGGTGACCGCCGAGAACGTCACACGCCTCGACGAGCGGCTGTCGAAGCCCACGGTGCGGGCGGTGAAGGACACCCGGGGCTACCGGGCGTTCCGTGCGATCAACGGCACGCTGCTGGTGATCATCGCCGCGGTCACCCTGTACCCGTTCGTCAACCTGGTCGCCCAGGCGTTCAGCTCCGAGTCGTACATCAACGCCGGCCAGGTGAACCTCTGGCCCAAGGGCTTCAACGTCACGACGTTCCAACTCGTCATGAGCGACGGCATGTTCTGGCGCAACTACCAGAACACCGTCTACTACACGGTCGTCGCGACGCTCGTCGCGATGGTGCTGACGACGACGTTCGCCTACGCGATCTCCAAGTACCACCTCAAGGGACGCAAGGTGTTCATCGGCATCGCCGTGTTCACCATGTTCTTCAACGGCGGCCTGATCCCGAACTACGTGCTGGTCAACGAGCTGGGCCTGCGCAACACGGTCTGGGCGATCGCGCTGCCGAACGCCATCAGCGTGTTCAACCTCCTGGTCATGAAGTCGTTCTTCGAGAACTTCTCGACCGAGCTGGAGGAGGCCGCGGAGATCGACGGCCTGAGCACCTACGGCAAGCTCTGGCGGATCGTGCTGCCGCTGAGCAAGGCGGTCATCGCCACGATGATCCTGTTCTACGCGGTCTCGTTCTGGAACTCGTGGTTCGCCGCGTTCCTCTACATGGACCACCGCGAGCTGTACCCGGTGACGGTGTACCTGCGGAACCTCATCGCCGGCGCGACCAGCGTCGACGGGGCCGCCGGGTCGGCCGAGGCGACGCAGATCGCGGCCAACGTCAAGGCGGTGACGATGCTGCTCACCGTCCTGCCGATCGTGTGCCTCTACCCCTTCCTCCAGAGGTACTTCGTGTCGGGCGTGATGCTCGGCTCCGTCAAGCAGTGAGGCCGGACGCTGCCAGACCCCCGTGGCCCCTGCTCGGGCCACGGTGCACTTCCCACGGATCAGGACGACGACGTTCCACCCGAAGGAGAATGATGAGGACGACGAAGAAGCGGCCCCTCGCGCTCGCCGCGACCGCCGCGACCCTCGCGCTGGCGCTGGCCGCCTGCTCGGGCGGGACGGACGACGAGGCCGACGACGGCCCCGAGGCGAGCGAGCTCGGGCAGGTCGGCGCGATGGAGGACTACGGCGTCGGCACGACGTTCGTGGCCACCGAGCCCGTGAGCTTCGGGCTCATGTACCGCGACCACCCGAACTACCCGCTCAAGGACGACTGGCACATCCTCCAGCAGCTCGAGGAGAACCAGAAGGTCACCTTCGAGATGCAGACCGCCCCGCTGTCCGACTGGCAGCAGGCGCAGTCGATCGCGATCGGCGCGGGCAACGCCCCGGACATCATCTCCGTGACGTACCCCGGCCAGGAGGTCGCGTTCGTGGCCGGCGGGGCGATCCTGCCCGTCAGCGACTACGTCGAGCACATGCCGAACTACCTCGACAAGGTCGAGAAGTGGGACCTGCAGGCCGACATCGACCGGATGCGCCAGGAGGACGGCAAGTACTACGTGCTGCCCGGCCTGCGCGAGTCGGTGCGCCCCTCGTACTCGTACGCGGTGCGCAAGGACGTCTGGGAGCAGCTCGGTCTGAGCCTGCAGCCGGAGACGTTCGAGGACTTCGCGGCCGACCTGGCGAAGGTCAAGGCCGCGTACCCCGACCGGTACCCGCTGTCCGACCGCTGGTCGGCCAACGGCCCGCTCGAGGCCACCCTCAACGTCGCCGCGTCGAACTTCGGCACGGCCGCGGGCTGGGGCTACGGCGAGGGCACGTGGTGGGACGAGGACGCGGGCGAGTTCGTCTACACCGGCGCCATGGACGAGTACCGCGACCTGCTCGAGTACTACAACGGGCTGATCGCCGACGGCCTCATGGACCCCGAGAGCCTGACGCAGGAGGACGACCAGGCCATCCAGAAGATGGCCTCGGGCCAGACGTTCGCGCAGCTGACGAACGACCAGGAGATCCTCAAGGTCCGCACCGCCATGACGGAGGTCGGCACGCAGGGTGAGGTCGTCATGATCCGCGTCCCCGCCGGCCCCGCAGGTGACATCCTCGCCGGCTCGCGGCTCGTCAGCGGCCTGATGCTGTCGTCGTCGGTCGCCGAGGAGGACGACTTCCTCGCGATGCTGCAGTTCCTCGACTGGCTGTACTACTCGGACGAGGGCCTGGAGTTCGCCAAGTGGGGCGTCGAGGGCGAGACGTTCACGCGCGAGGGCGACACGCGCGTCCTCATGCCGGACATCGACCAGAACGGCCTCAACCCGGGCGCGCCCAAGGCGCTCAACGTGGACTTCGGCTACGCCAACGGCGTCTTCATGCTCGAGCACGGCTCGTCCGACGAGCTGGACCGCTCGATGCTGCGCCCCGAGGTCGTCGAGTTCGTCGAGGCGATGAGCGACAAGGAGCTCGCCCCGGTCGCGCCGCCGGCCCCGCTGGACGAGCTCGAGCGCGAGCAGGTCTCGCTCTGGCAGACGGCGCTGCGGGACCACGTCCTGCAGAACACGGCCGCGTTCATCCTCGGCCAGCGCCCGCTGTCCGAGTGGGACGCGTACGTGGCCGAGCTCGAGGGCAAGAACATGCAGCAGTACCTCGACGTCGTGAACGCCGCGCAGCAGCGCTACGCGGACGCCAACGGCTGACGGTCCAGGGCCCGGCCCCCGTCCACGGGCGGGGGCCGGGCCCTTCCGCTGCCCGGCGGCGTCGGCACGCCGCCCGCCACCCGCACGCCCCGGCGTGCGAGGGTGGTCCCCGCCCGCGCCGTCGTGGGCACCGCACCGTCCTGTCGCCGTCGCCCGGAGGTCGTCCCCTTGCGCACCGTCGTCCCCGCCCAGCCCACCGGTCCGCTGCCCGACGCGTGGCGTGCGTGCGTCGGCACCGGCCGCATGAACCTCGCCCTGCGCTCGGACTACCGCGACTCCCTGGCGCAGGTGCAGCGGGAGATCGGCTTCCGCCACATCCGCGGGCACGGCGTGCTGTCGGACGACATGGGCGTGCTGCGCACGGACGACGTCGGCGGCCGCACGCACAGCCGGTACGCCTTCACGTACGTCGACCAGGTGCACGACTTCTTCCTGTCGGTCGGCATCCGGCCGTTCCTCGAGCTGGGGTTCATGCCGTCGCAGCTCGCGTCGGGGGACCAGACGGTGTTCTGGTGGAAGGGCAACGTCACGCCGCCGCGCGACCACGGCGAGTGGACGGCGCTGGTGCAGGCGTTCCTGCGTCACCAGATCGACCGGTACGGCGTCGAGGAGGTGCGCCGCTGGCCCGTCGAGGTGTGGAACGAGCCGAACCTCACCGTGTTCTGGAAGGACGCCGACCAGGCGGCGTACTTCCGCCTCTACGAGGAGACGGCCCGCGCGGTCAAGGACGTCGACGCGTCGCTGCAGGTCGGTGGGCCCGCGATCTGCGGGGGCTCCGACGACGAGTGGTGGGCGCCCTTCACGGACTTCGTGACGAGCCGCGACGTGCCGATCGACTTCGTCAGCCGGCACGCCTACGCGTCCGGCCCGACGCAGCAGATCCCGTTCGGGGTGTACCAGACGCTCGTGCCGCCGCAGGACCTGCTCGACCAGTTCTACGCGCCGCGCCGGTACCTCGAGGGCACGGGCCTGGCGGGGCTGCCCGTGCACATCACCGAGTTCAACACGTCCTACCGCCCGGACAACCCGATCCACGACACGGCGTACAACGCCGCGTACCTGGCCCCGGTGCTGGCCGGCGGTGGCGACGTCGTCGACTCGTTCTCGTACTGGACGTTCTGCGACGTGTTCGAGGAGGCGAACGTCCCCACGTCGTTCTTCCACGGCGGGTTCGGCATGCTCACGCACCGGCAGGTCGCCAAGCCGACGTACCACCTGTACGCCTTCATGGCCCGCATGGGCCGCGACGTGCTGTCCCGGGGCGACGACCACCTGGTGTGCGCCGATGCCGACGGTCGCGTCACCGTGCTCGCGTGGCAGCCGGTCGGGGGGACCGACGCGGCCGACGTGCCCGCCGAGCACCGCGTCGAGCTGTCGCTGCCGCTGCGCGGTGACGCCGCGTTCGTGCTGCGCGAGCGCGTCAACGAGCACGACGGCAACGCCTTCGGCGCCTGGCGCGAGCTCGGCCGTCCCGCGTCGCCGACCGCGCGCCAGCTCGACCTGCTGCACGCGTGCGCGCGTCCTGCGGTCGAGCACGACGTGCTCCGGGTCGTCGACGGGCGCGCCGACCTCGACCTGACGCTCGCGCGCCACGAGGTCACGTTCGTCGAGCTGACCCCCGTGGCGCCGACGCACCACGAGGGCCTCGACGACCGCCGCCTGCTGGGCGCCGACGACGACCGCCTGGTCGCGCGGCACGAGAGGGGCTGACCGTGCAGCGACGTGACGACCTCGACGAGGTCGGTGCCGGGCCGCTGTCGCGCGGTGCGGCCGTCGTGCTGTGGGTGCTGGTGATCAGCGCCCTCACCGCGCTGACCGGCGGCCTGCTGCTGGTCCTCGTGCCGTTCCTGCGCGCGGACGCCGCCAACGTGTGGCTCGCGGCGCTGCTCGCGGTCCCCGTCGGCCCGGCCCTCGCGGCGGCGATGTTCGCCTGGCGCCGGTTCCTCGAGGAGCGTGACCTGGCGCCCGCCCGGCACTTCTGGCGGGGCTACCGGCTCAACGCGCTCGACGTGCTGCGGTGGTGGGTGCCGACGCTCGCGGGCCTGGCGGTCATCGCGTTCTCGCTGGCGCACCTCGACGCGTCCGGCGTGCCCGGCGGGTACGGGGTCGTGCTCGTCGTCATCGCCGTGGCGGTGCTGATCTGGGCGGTGGTCGTGCTGGCGCTGTCGTCCCACCTGAGCCTGCGGACGCGGGACGTCGCGCGCCTGGCGACGTACTACCTCGCCGCCAGGCCGCTGGTGACCCTGGGGGTGCTCTCCCTCGTGGTGCTGGCCGTGGGCATCGTGCTGTTCACCTCGGACTGGGTGCTGGTGCTGCTGGCCGGCCCGCTCGCGTTCGCCGTGGTGACCACCACCGAGCCGGTGGTGCGCGACGCCACCGCCCGGTTCACCGCCGCCGGCGTCGACCCGTCGGCCGCCGCGCCCGTCGACCCGTCCTCCGGCCCGTCCCGCGAGCCCCGCCCGTCCGGCGACCCGAACCCGTCCACCTGAGGTACCCGTGCCCCTTCCTGCTGCCGACCACGTCCGCTACGGCGGCGACTACAACCCCGAGCAGTGGCCCACGGAGGTGTGGGACGACGACCACGCGGCGTTCGGCCTGGCGCACGTCACGACGCTGACCGTCGGCGTCTTCGCGTGGGCGCACACCGAGCCGCGCGAGGGGCGGTACGACTTCTCACGGCTCGACGCGATCGTCGAGCGGGCGCACGCGGAGGGCCGTGACGTCGTGCTCGCGACGCCGAGCGGCGGGATGCCGCCGTGGGTGGCGCGCGCGTACCCCGACGCGTGCCGGGTGGACTTCGAGGGCCGCCGGCACGTGTACGGGCAGCGGCACAACCACTGCCCCTCGTCACCGGACTTCCGACGGCTGTCGGTGGCGATGGCCGCACGGCTGGCCGACCGCTACGCGGACCACCCGGCCGTGGTGGCGTGGCACGTCGGCAACGAGTACGGCGGCGCCTGCTACTGCGACCTGTGCGCGGCGGGGTTCCGGCAGTGGCTGCGGGCGCGGTACGGCACGCTCGAGCGGCTCAACGAGGCGTGGAACGCGCTGTTCTGGTCCCACGTCGTGGGCGACTGGGACGAGGTCGTGCCGCCGTCGATGCTCTCCGAGCACTGGCGGGGGCCCAACCACACGGCGTTCCAGGGCATCACGCTGGACTACCGCCGCTACATGTCGGACCGGCTGCGCGAGGGGTACGTCGCGGAGAAGGCGGCGATCCGGGAGCGCAGCGCCCTGCCGGTGACGACCAACCTCATGGGGTTCTACCAGCCGCTCGACTACCACCGCTGGGCCGACGACCTGGACTTCGTCTCCTGGGACAACTACCCGCCGCTGCCGGACGACCCGCTGCGCACGGCCGCCCGCATGGCCGCCACGCACGCGGCCATGCGCGGTCTCAAGGGCGGGCAGCCCTTCTGGGTCATGGAGCAGACGCCGTCCATCACGGCCTCGCGCGACGTCAACCCGGTCAAGCGGCCCGGTGTGCTGGGCCTGTGGACCTGGCAGTCGGTGGCGCACGGCGCGGACGCGACCCTGTACTTCCAGATGCGCCAGTCGAAGGGGGCGTGCGAGAAGTACCACGGTGCGCTGCTCGACCACTCCGGACGCACGGACACCCGGGTGTTCCGGGAGGCCGCCGAGCTGGGCGCGCAGCTGTCCCGCACCGGGCACGCGCTGCTGGGCGCCCGCACCCCCGCCCGCGTCGCGCTGCTGCTCGACTGGGACTCGTGGTGGGCGGTCGAGATGACCGACGGGTACAACCGGCACGTCTCCTACCTGCAGACCCTGCTGCAGCACCACCGCGCGCTGTGGTCGGCGAACGCCGAGGTGGACGTGGTCCCCGTGACGGCGGACCTGGCGCCGTACGAGGTGGTGGTCGCCCCGGTGCTGCACCTGCTCAAGGGCGACGTCGTCCAGCGGCTGACCGCCCACGTCGAGCGCGGCGGCTCCCTGGTGACGACCTTCTACGGCGGCCGCGTCGACGAGGACGACAACGCGTACCTCGGCGTGCCCCCGCTGGACCCGCTGCTCGGCACGCGCGTGGAGGAGACGGACTCCGGCGTGCCGGGTGCCGCCAACCCCGTGACGCTCGTGCTCGACGGCGAGGCGTCGACCCACGACGCGACCCTCGTCTTCGAGCTGCTCGTGCCGGACGAGGGCACCGAGGTCGTCGGCACGTACGGCGCTGACTTCTACGCCGGGCGGGCCGCGGTGACGCGCGCCCGCCGGGGCGAGGGGTCGGCGTGGCACGTCGCGACGGGCCTGGACGACGCGGGCGTCGCGCGCGTGCTGCGGCACGTGCTGGCCGAGCACGGGCTGGTCGGGCCGCACGCCGACGACCCGGGCGTCGAGGTCACGCGGCGGGTCGCGCCCGACGGGACGACGTTCGTCTTCGTCCTGCACCACGGCGACGCACCGCTGACGGTGACGTCGCAGGTGGCGGGGGAGGACCTGCTGACAGGCCGGGTCGTGGAGGTCGGGGACGTGCTGACGCTCGGGCCCGCCGAGGTGCTGGTGCTGCGCGCCTGACGCACGACCGCCGCGCGGTCCCGGCGGGGCCACGGCCCGGCCGGTGCACCGCTCGCGGGACCACCGCGCGCGGACGCCCGGGCGGCGGCCGTGGGCGGTGGCTAGGCTGCGGGCGGGTCGAGGGCGACGCCCGGTGTCGGTGACGACGCGGCCCACGGACCGCACCCGACGGGGAGACCATGGCCTTCTTCAGCAACGACACGTCCGTCCCGACCCCGCCCGCGCTGGGCGCGCTGGACCGCGACCGCATCACCGCGGCCCTGCAGGCGCGCGGCCTGGAGTACGGCATCGACGAGGACGGTGACGTCGGCGGGTACTGGGACGGGCACCTCTTCTACTTCTTCCTCATGGGTCCGGACGACAAGTCCCTGCAGGTGCGCGGCCGGTGGAACCGTGAGGTCGGCGCCGACCGGGTCGCGGAGGTGACGGCGCTGGTCAACGAGTGGAACGCGACGCACCTGTGGCCCAAGGCGTACGTGCGCGCCGAGGACGAGGTGGTCGGCGTCTACGGCGAGCACACCGTGGACTACGCGCACGGGATCAGCGACGAGCAGGTCGACCAGCACCTGGCGTGCGGGATCGCGACGACGCTGCAGCTCTTCGAGCACCTCGACGAGGCGTACCCGGCCGAGGCGGCGGCGGCGAAGGCGCAGCTGCAGCAGCAGGGCTGACGCGCGGCCCGGTGCGCCGTCCCGCCGCGCCAGTCGGCCGGCCCGACGCCCCGCCGTGCCGGGCACGTCGCGGCGAGGACGGCGCACCGGGTACGGCGGGGCAGGACCGTAGCGTGGCCCCACCCCGACGACGAGGAGCCCCTGCATGCCCGCCCTGCACCCGTACCGCGCCGCGGACGACCGGTACGCGTCCATGCCCTACCGCCGCACGGGGCGCTCGGGCCTCGACCTGCCCGCGCTGTCGCTGGGCCTGTGGCACAACTTCGGTGACCTGACGCCGTTCGGCACGCAGCGCGACGTCCTGCGACGTGCGTTCGACCTGGGCATCACGCACCTCGACCTCGCGAACAACTACGGCCCCCGCCCGGGTGCGGCCGAGGAGAACTTCGGCAGGCACCTCGCCGCGGACCTGCGGCCGTACCGCGACGAGCTGGTCATCTCCACCAAGGCCGGCTACGACATGTGGTCCGGCCCGTACCAGGACGGCGGGTCGCGCAAGTACCTGCTGTCCTCCCTCGACGCGTCGCTGCGCCGGATGGGCCTGGAGTACGTCGACGTCTTCTACCACCACCGCCCGGACCCCTCGACGCCGCTCGAGGAGACGATGGGTGCCCTCGCCCAGGCCGTGCGCAGCGGCAAGGCGCTGTACGTGGGCGTCTCCAACTACACGCCGGCCCAGACGCGCGAGGCGCACGCCGTGCTCGCCGACATGGGTGTCCGGCTGCTGATCCACCAGCCCAGCTACTCGATGTTCAACCGGCACGTCGAGCGCGTGGGGGAGGGGCAGTCCGAGTCGCTGCTCGACGTGGTGGGTGACCTGGGTGTGGGGACGATCGTGTTCTCGCCGCTCGCGCAGGGCCTGCTCACGGAGAAGTACCTGGGCGGGAACGCGCCCGCGGGGTCCCGTGCGGCCGGCGCGAGCCCGTTCCTGTCCGAGGGCGCGCTGTCGGAGACCTACCTGGCCCGGGCGCGGGCGCTCGCCGAGATCGCGGCAGGGCGCGGCCAGACGCTCGCGCAGCTCGCGCTGTCCTGGGTGCTGCGCGACGACCGCATCACCTCGGCGCTCGTCGGCGCGAGCTCGGTCGCGCAGCTGGAGGACAACGTGGCCGCGCTGTCGGCGCCGCCGCTGACGGACGACGAGCTCGCGGCGATCGAGGAGCACGCGGTCGACGGCACGGGCCGCTGAGGCCGACGACGCACGCTGTGTGACGGGCGCTGCCGGGATCCGACAGCAACCCGCCACACAGCGGTGCCCGTTGGACGATGGGTCGACCGTTGGCGTCCGGCACCCCCGACGTGCGGAAGAAGGACGACCGCGCCGGTGAGCGGGTGGTCGGTCAGTCGGCGGGCGACAGGCGCTCGCGCAGGCGGTGCGGGTCCGCCAGGTGCTGCGCCATGATCGCCGCCGCAGCGTCGCCGTCCCGGCGCTCGAAGGCGTCGAGCAGGGCGGTGTGCTCGCGTGCGCTCTTCTCGCGGTCGCCGCCCTGCGCGCGCACCAGGGCGGCGAGGTAGAAGCTGCTGATCTCGCGCAGGCTGCGAAGGACCTCGCCGAGCCGCGGGGAGTGCGCGCACTCGATGACCTCGAGGTGGAACCGGCGGTTGAGCTCGAGCCACGTCGGGTGGTCGGGGGCGGCCTCCATCGCCGCCTCGGCCCGGCGCAGGGACGCGAGCTCCGTGGCTGTCATGCGCTCGGCCGCCCGCCGCGCGGCCAGCGGCTCGAGCAGCAGACGCATCTCGTTGGTCTCGACGGCCTCGTCGAGGTCGACCTCCCGCACCGTCGCGGCGCGTTGCGGGTGCACCGCGATGAGCCCGTCGTTGGCGAGGTCCCGCATGGCCTCGCGCACGGGCGTGACGCTGGTGCCGAAGCGCTCGGCGATCTCGCCCTGCACGAGCCGCGACCCGGGCGGGTACACGCCGGAGAAGATCGCCTCACGGATCCGTTCGCGGACCCAGACGTGCGCGGTGACCGGTGCGTCGGCGCGGGACGCGTCGCTCGGGCTCACGCCGGCCATGCTTCCACGCCGGAGCGCCGGCGACGCCTCGTCGCGGCCGACGGAGCAGCGCCGGGGTGGACGAGGAAGGGCATCGGGCCTCCGTTACGTCGTCTTTACGTGGGGTGCGCCCGCGGGAAACGCGGGCGGCGTAGAACATCTATAGATTATAGAACCGACGCCGAAGGAGCTCCCGTGACCACGACCCTGGCACCAGCCCTGGGACCAGCCCCCGGCACGACGACGGAGCACCAGCTCGTGGTCGAGCACGTGCACCGCACGTTCACGAGCCCCGAGGGCGGGACGGTCGACGCGCTCGTCGAGGCCGACCTGACCGTCCGCCCGGGCGAGTTCATCTCGCTGATCGGTCCGAGCGGCTGCGGCAAGAGCACGCTGTTCAACCTCATCGCCGGGCTGGACGCCCCGACCAGCGGCCGCATCCTCATCGACGGCGTCGACCGCTCGGGGCAGCAGGGCCTCGTCGGGTACATGCTGCAGAAGGACCTGCTGCTGCCCTGGCGCACGGTGCTCGAGAACGTGGTCCTGGGCCTGGAGATCGGGGGCGTGCGCCGCAAGGCCGCGCAGGCGATCGCGCGCCCCCTGCTGACCACGTACGGCCTCGGCGGGTTCGAGGGGCGGTACCCCGCGCAGCTGTCGGGCGGCATGCGCCAGCGCGTCGCGCTGCTGCGCACGATCCTGTTCAACCGCGACATCATCCTGCTCGACGAGCCGTTCGGTGCGCTGGACGCCCAGACGCGCGAGCACATGCAGGAGTGGCTGCTCGACCTGTGGGACGACTTCCAGAAGACGGTCCTGTTCGTCACGCACGACATCGACGAGGCCATCTACCTCTCCGACCGGGTCGTGGTCATGTCCGCCCGCCCCGGGCGCATCGTCGCCGACTTCGACGTGCCGCTCGACCGCCCGCGCAAGCCGTCGATCGTCACCAGCGCGGAGTTCGTCCGGCTCAAGGCGGACGCCCGTGAGCTCCTGAACGGGGCCCACCGCACGCACGACGAGCAGGAGGCCTGATGTCCGCCACGACCGTCCCCGCACCGACCGCGCCCGCCGGCGGGACGCCCGTCACCGCGCAGGACAGCCTGAGCGAGCTCGGTCGGCTGCGCGCCACCATCCAGCCCGTCGTGCGCCGTCGTCGCGGCACGCAGGAACCGAGCTCGTGGAGCGTCAACGCGATGCGGGTCGGCGTGGTCGTCACCGTCCTCGCGCTGTGGGAGGCCGGCGTGCGCGCCGGGCTCGTCGACCCGTTCTTCTGGAGCCAGCCCTCGCAGATCTGGCAGACCGCGGTCGTCGCGTTCGGCAACGGCGACATCCTCGCGAACGCCCGGTTCACGTTCACCTCGACCGTCCTGGGCTTCGTGCTCGGCGTCGTCGGAGGTGTCGTGCTCGGCCTGTCGTTCTGGTGGTCCCGCCGGTACGCCCTCGTCGCCGAGCCACTGGTCATCGCCTTCGAGGCGATGCCGAAGCTCGCCCTGGCCCCGATCGTCGTCCTCGTCCTGGGGCTGGGTCTGGGCTCCAAGGTCGCCATGGCGACCGCGCTCGTGATCGTCATCCAGACGCTCAACACCTACGCGGCCGTGCGGTCCGTCGACCAGGACCTCACGACGCTCCTGTACTCCCTCGGCGCGTCCCGCCGTCAGGTGTTCGCCAAGGTCGTCGTCCCCTCGACGCTCCCGTGGATCGCCTCGAGCCTGCGCGTGGCGATCGGCCTGGCCCTGACCGGCGCGATCGTGGGGGAGTACATCGGCTCGACCGCCGGGCTCGGTCGGATGATCCACTACGCCGGCTCCACGTACGACATCGCCCTCATCTGGGTCGGGGTCTTCACGCTCGCGCTGCTGTCGATGCTCCTGTACGTCGTCGTCTCCTGGCTCGAGCGCCGCCTGCTCAAGGGCCTGTCCCACACCCGCTGAGCCCGCCGGGCCACCCCCGTGCCCGGCGCCATCCCCCACCCCCGGAGGACACCCCTGTGAAGACCTTCTCCCGTGCTGCCCTCGTCCCGGCGGCCGTCGCGGCCGCGCTCGCGCTGGCGGCCTGCAGCCCTGGCTCCGGTACCACCACGGCGGCCGCCGCGGACGGCGCCGTCACGTCCCTGACCATCGCCGAGCCCGTCCACGGCGTGGGGTACCTGCCGCTCTACGCCGCGCAGGACCTCGGCTACTTCGAGGAGGAGGGCCTGGAGGTCGAGGTCACGACCCTCACCGGCGGCGGCCACGTCAACGCGACCCTCGCGGGGCAGGTGTTCGGCTTCATCGGTGGCCCGGAGTCCGGGGCGGTCGCCAACGTCAAGGGCTCGGACCTCGTCTCGATCGCGAACGTCGTCGACCGGGGCAACGTGTACTTCGTCGCCGCGACCGGCCAGGAGCCGGCCGACGGCGAGGACATGGGCGAGTACCTCCAGGGCAAGACGATCGTCGGCGGCCGCTACGGCGGCACGCCCAACGCGATCCTGCGGCACATCCTGCTGCAGGAGGGCCTGGACCCCGAGGCCGACGTGAACCTCATCGAGGTCGAGGACTCCAGCGCCATCCCGTCGGTGGTGCAGCAGGGGCAGGCGCAGGTGGCCGTCGTCGCGGAGCCCCAGCTCGGCCTCGGGATCCAGCAGGGGCTGTGGGGCGAGCCGATCATCAACCCGCTCCAGCTGCTCGGCCCGTACGCCTACTCGGTGATCGTCGTGCCGCGGTCCACCGTCGAGGAGCAGCCCGAGGTGACCGCCGCCTTCGTGTCCGCGCTCGCCAAGGGGCAGGAGCGCATCGAGAACGACCGTGAGTACGCCGCGGAGCTGGCCGCGCGGCAGTTCCCCACCATGGAGCCGGATGTCCTGGCGGCCACGCTCGACCGCGCGTACGCCGACGGGCTGTGGGGTGGGACGTTCCTGTCGCAGAAGGCCGTCGAGACGGCGCTCGAGGTGGCCCGCAGCGGTCAGATCCTCGACGACTCCGCGATCCCGCAGACGTTCGACGTCATCGCCGACAACCAGTTCGTGCCCGAGAGCTGACCAGCCACCCCGTCGAGAGGACCCGTCATGACCTACCCCACCTCGCGCTTCGACCCCGCGACGACCGCGATCGTCGTGGTCGACGTGCAGAACGACTTCTGCGACCCGGCCGGTGCGTGCGCACGCAACGGCAGCGACGTGACCGCGGCGGTCGAGATGGTGCCGCGCCTCGAGCGCCTCCTCGAGTCGGCCCGTGCGGCCGGCGTGATGGTCGTCTTCATCCAGACGACGCACGACGAGACGACCGACTCGCCGGCATGGCTCGCGCGCCGCGGTGACGAGGCGCCGGCGCTCGCCGCACCCGCCGGCAACTGCCGGACCGGCTCGTGGGGGGCGGAGTTCTACCGCGTCGCGCCGCAGCCGGGGGAGCCCGTCGTCATCAAGCACCGCTACTCCGCCTTCGCCGGCACCAACCTGGACGTCGTGCTGCGCACGGCGGGCATCGACTCGCTCCTGCTGACCGGCGTGTCGACCAACGTGTGCGTCGAGTCGACGCTGCGCGACGGGCTGTTCGCCGAGTACCGCGTCACCCTCGTGGAGGACTGTGCCGCGAGCTTCGAGGCCGAGGCGCACGTGGCCACGGTCGAGAACGTCGCGAAGTACTTCGGGGTGGTGACCACGAGCGAGGCGATCGACTCGACGTGGTCGGCGCTCTCCCGGGCCGCGTGAGCACGAGCGCCCCCGGCCGGCCGGTGCGCGGCTCGCGCACCGGCCGGTCGGTCACCGCGGTGCTCGCGGTCCTCGGCGTGACGTACTGGTCGGCGCACACCATGCTCCGGCCGCTCGTCGGCCCGTACGTGGTCGCGGGTGGCGGCACCGAGCAGCAGGCGAGCCTGGCCCTCGCGTCGTTCGCGATCCTGCCGACCCTGCTCGCGATCCCCGTCGGGGCCCTCACGGACCGGTGGGGCGTGCGTTCGCTCCTCGTCGCCGGCGGCGCGACCATGGCGCTGGGGGGTGGTCTGCTCGTCCTGCCGCTCGGCCTGCCGGGCGTCGTCGCGAGTCAGGCGGTGATCGGTCTGGGGACCCTCGCGGTGTGGGTCAGCCTGCAGACCGTCGCGACCCTCCCGCAGGGTGACGACGAGCCGCCGCGGGCCCGCAACGCGCGTCTCGCGACGTTCTCGTTGTTCCTGGCGGCCGGCCAGGCCGTGGGGCCGGCGCTCGGTACGGGACTCGCCGAGGTCGGCGGGTACACGACCAGCTTCCTCGTCTACACGGCGCTGTCGCTCGCGCTCGTCGTGCTGGGGCTGGCGGTCCGGACGGGGAGCCCGGCGCCTCGCGCTCCGCGGCCGCCGCTGCTGCGGTCGTACCGCGACGCGGGGACGATGATGCGCAACCCCGCGGTGCTGACCACCCTCGTCGTGAGCTTCACGGCGCTCGTCGTGCTCGACATCCGGACGGCGTACCACCCGCTCGTGCTCGGGCAGGCCGGCGTCCCGCAGTGGCAGGTGGGTCTGCTGCTGTCGGTCGCAGCGGCGTTCGGGTTCGCGTCGCGCCCGTTCTTCGCGCTCGCGATGGCCCGAATGCGGGAGTCGACGACGGTGGGTCTCGTGCTCGTCGTCTCGACGGTGACGTGCGCCGCCGTGGCGTTCGTGCCGACCGAGCTGTGGCTGCTGGGCGTGCTGTCCGCGGTGAACGGGTTCGCGCTCGGGTTCGCGCAGCCACTGACCCTCGCGCTGATGGCCGACCACACGCCGGCGGACCGCCGTGGGCTGGCGTCCGGGCTCCGCTCGACCGCGAACCGGGGCGCGCAGTTCGTGAACCCCGCGGCGTTCGGCGCGCTGAGCCTCGTCGTGCCGCTGGTCGGTGCGTTCGCCGTGGTGGGAGGGGGGCTGCTGGTGGCGTCGGTCGGCAGCACCTGGGCCCTGCGCCGTGCGTCGCGGCGGGTCGCTCCGGTTCCGGCGCAACCCGTGGCTGCCGTCGCCGGCCGAGCATGACGGGGTGCTGCCGGGTTCCGGCAGCACCCCGTCGACCCGGCACCTCGACCGGCACCGCGCCCGGGTGTCAGTAGATCGGGCGCCCGCTCGCGTCCGGGACCCCGGACTTGCGGAAGAAGTACGAGCGCACCTGGTCGCGCCACTCCGTGGCGGACCGCACCTGCTCCGCCAGCCGCTCGGCGACGCGGGCGTGCAGGCGCTCGTCGACGAGCCCGCGCAGGGCGTCCCAGCGGGGCACCCACGACTCGACGACGTCGACGGCGTCGGCGCGCGAGTCGTAGACGTGCTGGATCACGGTCGTGCCGCTGTGCAGCACGTGGCCGTACGGCACGTGGTGGAAGAACAGCAGCAGCTCGTCCGGGCACGTGGCCAGGTCCTCGTACGTCTCGCGCCACGGCGACGGGTACTGCCCGGCGTAGCCGGTGCCCGTCGCCACGGTGCGGTCGACGCCGACGCCGTCGCGGTCCGCGAAGTGGTACGTGCCCCACCTGGAGTACTCGTACCCGTCGACGTCGGGCCCGTAGTGCCCCCGTCCCGGGTCGACCATGAACCCGACGCCCAGGGGCGCGGTGTACGCCTCGTACGTCAGCCACGAGCCGTCCATGAGCGTGTGCAGCGTCTCGCGCACGCGCGGGTCGGCGCCCGGGAACGTCAGGCCGATCCACTCGTCGAGCAGCGCGACCGGGTCCGCCTCCGGGTCCCAGGCGAGCCGCCCGTACGCGTACAGGTTGGCCTGCGCGAGCGGGTGGCCGGTCCAGAACTCGTCGTCCCCGACGTTGGACACCGCGGTGATGCCGCCGGCCGGCAGGTCCCCGGACGGCGTGTCCCGAGTGCCGGGCAGCCCGGAGACGATCGACGCGACCGGGCGCGTCGCGTCCTCGGCCAGCGGGAACGTCAGCACCTGCGACCACAGCGGGCCCAGGTAGCACACGTGCTTCTGGTGGCCCGTGTACTCCTGCGTGACCTGCAGCTCGACGGCCAGCCGGGTGCGCGGCATCGCGGCGAGCACGGGTGAGATCGGCTCCCGGGTCTGGAAGTCGATCGGCCCGTACTTCACCTGCAGCACGACGTTGTCGTCGAACCGGCCGTCCAGGGGCGCGAAGTGGTCGTACGCGGCCCGCGCGCGGTCGGTGCGCCGGTCGCGCCAGTCCTGCTCGTGGTTGTAGACGAACGCGCGCCAGAACACCGTGCCGCCGTGCGGGCGCAGCGCACGGGCCAGCAGGTTGGCGCCGTCGGCGTGGTCCCGGCCGTACGCGAACGGCCCGGGCTGCCCCTCGGAGTCGGCCTTGACGACGAACCCGCCGAAGTCGGGGATCGTCGCGTAGACGCGGTCCGCGGCGGCTGCCCACCAGGCCTGCACGTCGGGGTCGGCGGGGTCCGACGTGGACAGCCCGCCGAGCACCACGGGCGACGCGAACGACACCGACAGGTACGTCCGCACCCCGTGCGGACGGAACACGTCGGCGACGCGCGCGACGTCGGCGAGCCCGTCGGTGAGCAGCCGTGCCTCGGTGCGGTGGACGTTGACGTTGTTGATCGCGACCGCGTTGACGCCGATCGACCCCAGCAGCCGGGCGTACGCGGCGACCCGCGACAGGTCGTCGCGCACGCGGCCGTCGGCGTAGAAGATCGAGCCGCCCGCGTACCCGCGCTCGACCTGGCCCATGACGGGATGGACGTCGATGTTGTCCCAGTGGTCGAGCATGCGGACGGGCGCGCCGGGCAGGTCCGCCTCGGGCCCGTGGTCGGCGCCGAACGCCGCCTCACCGAGCCGGACGACGGCGTGCAGGCCGTAGAGCAGGCCGGTGGCACCCTCGGCGACGACGAGGGTGACGCCGCCGCTGCGCAGCCGGACGAACATGTCCGGCATCCCCAGCGGGGCGCCGGTCGCGACGAGCGCGTCGTCGGTCGCGAGCCCGACGAGCGGGTCGTTCGGGTGCGCCGGCGGCTCCGGGCGCCCGGGGGGCGGGCCCTGCTGCGCGGCGACGGTGCCC
>JAEWEJ010000375.1 GCA_023389455.1 Actinomycetes bacterium
CTCGCGCGCTGACGGCACTGACGGCTCGCGCGCTGACGGGACGGTCCGGGCCGCCGCCCGCCGGGCGGACGACGCGCGAGGCGTCGAGGGACCGGCGCCGCCCGCCCTCTACGGTGGGCGCATGCCCTGGCAGACCGTCACGTCCCGCATCGCGTTCGAGAACCCGTGGATCACCGTGCGGGACGACGAGGTCCTCGCGCCCGACGGCAGCCCGGGACGCTACGGCGTGCTGGAGGTGCGGCCCTCGGTCTTCGTGGTCGCGCTGACCGACGACGACGAGGTCGTGCTGGTCACCACCGACCGCTACACGACCGGCCCGGCGTCCGTGGAGGTGCCGGCCGGTGGCACCGACGGACAGGACTCGCTGGTCGCCGCGCAGCGGGAGCTCGCGGAGGAGACCGGCCTGACGGCGCGGGAGTGGACGGCGGTGGGGCAGATCGACGCCCTCAACGGCGTCGCACGGGCCGTCGAGCACATCTTCGTGGCCCGCGGGCTCGCACCGGTGGCCGACGCCGCAGCCACCGCGCACGAGCAGGCCGCCGAGGGGATCACCGCCGTACGGACCGTCCCGTTCGCCGAGGCGCTCGACCTCGTGCGCAGCGGCACGATCCGGGACGGCGAGACGGTCGCCGCGCTCGCGCTGGCCGCGCTGCACCTGGGGCGCCTCGGCTGAACGCCCCGTGGGTGACGGCCGGGACGACGGCCGGGACGACGGGCGGGACGACGGCCGGGACGACGGGCGAGGCGCCGCGGTCGTCGTGCGACCCGCTGGGGGACCCCCACGGCGACCCTGTCGGGCGACCCGCTGGGGGACCCCCACGGCGACCCCGCCGGGCGACCCGCTCGGCGCCGCCCGGGGGGTGGCGCACGGGGGGACGCCGACGGGGTCACCCCCCGTCCGGCCCCGTCGTCGGTCAGTCCACGGGCACGACGGTCGCGGTGCTGCGCAGCGCCCGGTCCGCCCCGGGGTACCTGCGGGGGCCGGTGAGCTCGACCGTCCCGTGCAGCACGTCGCCCTCGCTCGAGCCGCCCACCTGCACGCCGATCGCGCCGGGGTCGACGACCCGCCGCAGGTCGAGGCCCGTGTAGCACGTCAGGTCGGCCGGCACGGTGAACGTGACGCGCGCGGACGCGCCCGCCTCCAGGGGCACGCGCACGAACCCGGCGAGCTGCTTGACGGGCCGGGCCACCTCGGCGACCGGGTCCGACAGGTAGAGCTGCACGACCTCGGTGCCGCCCCGCGTCCCGGTGCAGGTGACCGTGACCGCGACGTCGAAGGCGCCGTCGGTCGGGGCGCTGCCGGTGACGGCCAGGTCGTCGTACGCGAAGGACGTGTACGACAGCCCGTGCCCGAACGGGAACTGCGGCCCGGGGTCCAGGTTGCTGATCTTGTCGAGCTTGCGGGTCAGCGGCGCACCGAGGTACGTCTGCGGGCCGCCGCCGGGGTCGCGCGGCACCTGCACCGGCAGCTTGCCCGAGGGGGTCACCCGCCCGGACAGCACGCCGGCGATCGCGCCGGCGCCCTCCTCGCCGGGCATGAACGCCTGCACGACCGCGGCCGTGCGGTCGGTGTACGCGCCCAGCGCGTAGGGACGCCCGGAGACCACGACGAGCACGACGGGCGTGCCGGTGGCCAGCACGGCCTCGACCAGGTCGTGCTGCACGCCGGGCAGGCGCAGGTCGCTCGCGTCGCAGCCCTCGCCGGACGTGCCGCGGCCGAACATCCCGGCGCGGTCGCCGACGGTCAGCAGCACCACGTCGGCGTCGCGCGCGGCCGCCACGGCCGCGTCGATGCCGGTGCGGTCGTCGCCCACGACGGCACAGCCGGGCTCGTGGACGACCTCGATCCCGTCGAGCTCGGTGCGCAGCGCGTCGAGGATCGACGGGACCTCGACGCCCATCCCCAGCTCGGGGTGCCGCGGCAGCACGTGGATCGGGTACGAGTAGCAGCCGAGCAGCACGCCGGGGTCGGCGGCGGACGGGCCGACCACCGCCACCCGCCGCAGGGTGCGCCCGGGGCGGGCGTCGAGCGGCAGGACGCCGTCGGGGTTGGCCAGGAGCACGACCGACTCCTCGCCCAGCCGCCGGGCGAGGTCCCGGTTGGCGGGCGGGTCGAGGTCGATCGGGTCGTCGTCGGGCGCACCGCCCGGGGGCGTGCCGTCGGGTCCCGGGGCGTCGAGCAGGCCGAGCTCGGCCTTCTGCCGCAGGACGCGCCGGACCGCACGGTCGACCACGGCCTCGTCGAGGTCGCCGTCACGCACGAGGGGCCCCAGCACGCCGAAGCACATGGTGTTGGGCAGCTCGACGTCCATGCCGGCACGCAGCGCGCGGGCCCCCGCCTCGACGGCGTCGGCCGCGACGCCGTGCGCGGTCGCCAGGAACGCGACGGCCCAGTAGTCGGACACCACCGTGCCCTCGAAGCCCCACGCGTCGCGCAGCAGGTCGGTGAGCAGGGCCGCCGACGCCGCGACGGGCACGCCGTCGAGGTCGGTGTAGGAGTTCATGACCGAGCGGGCGCCGCCCTCGCGGACCGCCATCTCGAACGGGAGCAGCAGCACGTCGGCCAGCTCGCGCGGGCCCACGGACACGGGAGCGTGGTTGCGTCCGCCGCGGGACGCCGAGTACCCGACGAAGTGCTTGAGCGTCGCGACGACGCCCTGCTCCTCCATGCCGCGCACGTACGCCGTGGTGGTCAGGCCGACGGCGTACGGGTCCTCGCCGGCCGTCTCCTCGACGCGTCCCCAGCGGTAGTCGCGCACCACGTCGAGCACCGGGGCCAGGCCCTGGTGGACGCCGAGGCGGCGCAGGTCCCGTCCGATGGCGGCGCCGACCTCGTGCACGAGGTCGGGGTCGAACGCCGCGCCCCACGCCAGCGGCGCCGGGTACACGGTCGCGCCGTACGACGTGACGCCCGTGAGGCACTCCTCGTGGGCGATGGCCGGGAGCCCCAGCCGGTGGTTCGCGACGAGCTCGCGCTGCGTGCGCGCGAGCTTGGCCCGGCCCTCGTCGGCCGGGACGGGGTCGGTGCCCAGCACGCGGGTCAGGTGGCCCAGCCCGTGCCGTGACGCGGTCGCGAAGTCGGGGCGGCGCGAGCCGAACGTGTCCTGCATCGGTGCGACGACCTCGCCCGGCCCGCGCCGGTCGAACCAGTGGCTCCCGAGCTGGGCCAGCTTCTCCTCGAGCGTCATGGCGCCCAGCAGCAGCTCGACGCGCTCTGCCGTCGGGAGCGTGGCGTCGTGCCAGGGCTGCGGGTCCGTCGGGGTGCTGGTGGTGCCGGTGGTGCTGGTGCTCAACGTGGTCCTTCCCGAGGCGCCGGCGGCTGTACCGGCGGGGCGGTGGAGTCGCGGACGACGAGGGACGTCGCCAGCTCGATGTGGTGCGAGTCGGGCATGCGCCCGGCGTCCATGGCCAGGACGGTGCGCAGCGCGACCCGCCCGATGTCCTGCAGGGGCTGGTGCACGCTGGTCAGGGGCGGGTTGCTCCAGGCGGCGACGTACGTGTCGTCGTACCCGACGACCGACAGGTCGCGGGGCACCGCCAGGCCGAGCCGCCGCGCGGCCTCCAGCACGCCGAGCGCCTGCGCGTCGCTGCCCGCGACGACGGCGGTGGGCCGGTCGGCGAGCCGCAACAGCTCGTCGGCCGCGCGCAGCGCCGCGTCGTGGTCGAACGCCACGTGCCGCACCAGCGCCGGGTCGAGCACGACGCCCGCGGACTGGCAGGCCGAGCGGACGCCGTCGACGCGCGCGACGGCGCTGATCGAGGCCTCGGGCCCGGCGACCAGCGCGATGCGGGTGTGCCCCAGCCCCAGCAGGTGCTCGGCGGCCGCGCGGCCGCCGGTCCAGTTGGTGGAGCCGACCGAGACCAGCTCGGGGGTCGTCAGGTGCAGCGGGTCGATGACGACCACGGGCAGGCGCGCGCGGGTGATGCCGGCGTACGTCGTGTCGGTGACCTGCGCGGTCACCACGATCGCCCCGGTGCGCCGTGCGGAGATCAGGCGCCGCGTCCAGCTCGACGGGGGCTCGGCGCCCCCGCGGCGCACCCGCGAGACCGTGACGTCGACGTCCTCGTCCTCCGCGGCGAGCGTGACGCCCCGCAGCACCTCCATGGCGTACGGGCTGTCGAGCTTGTCGACCAGGAACTCGACCGTGCGGCGCGTGGGTGCCAGGCGGGCACCGGGCGTGCGGTACCCCAGCTCCGCCACCGCGGCCTCGACGCGCTCGCGGGTGGCGGGCGCGACGTCGGTGTGGCGGTTGACCACCTTGGACACCGTGGCGATGGACACGCCGGCGCGCTCGGCGACGGCCGTCAGCGTCGGACGTCGTGCGGATCGCGTCATGGTCCCCTCCCGTGGTCGACGGCGAACGTAACCCCCGACGACCGAAAACTTCAAGGCGCAACGTGGGGGGCTGCCCTGCAGTGCGACGCGCGCTTCGGCTCGTTGACGCAGGCGTGGAGCGGAACATACGGTGTGCGGACCGTCCGTCACGGACGAAAAGTTTTCGAAGATGAGAGCTGGAGGCTCGAGGATGAGTTCGACGCCCGACACCCGCCCCACCAGCGAGGAGTGGCCCATCGCGGCCGCGATGCTCCCGTTCCCGGCGTCCCAGGACGCCCCGGCGGACACGTGGGTCGACCATCTCGCCCAGGTGGCGTACGAGGGGTTCACGGAGGTCGACCTCACGGACTCCTGGATCCAGCCGGGCGACCTGTCGCCCGCCCGCATCGAGGAGCTGCGCGAGGCGCTGGCGACCGTCGGGCTGGACCCGATCGCGCTGTCCGCGATCCGCCGCTCGGTGATCGACCCCGAGACGGGCGACGAGAACCTCGCATACTCGCACCGCACCATCGACGCGGCCGCCGCGCTCGGCACGAAGATCGTCAGCGTCGGGCTGCACCGCCCCCTGCTGCCCGCGCAGCGCGAGGTGCTGTGGTTCTGGACCGAGGAGGGCCCGGCCGACTCGACCGACCCCGAGACGTGGGCGCTCGCGGTCTCCCGGCTCCGCGAGCTCGGCGAGCACGCCGCCTCGGTCGGCGTCGAGCTGTCCCTCGAGATGTACGAGGACACCCTGCTCGGCACCGCCGAGTCGGCCGTCCGCCTCGTGAAGGACATCGACCACCCGAGCGTCGGCCTCAACCCCGACCTCGGCAACCTCATCCGCCTGCACCGGCCGATCGAGGACTTCCAGGCGGCCGTCGCCGCGTGCCTGCCGGTGTCGAACTACTGGCACGTGAAGAGCTACTTCCGCGACGAGGACCGGAACACCGGGTCGTACGTCGCGCTGCCCGCCCCCATGGAGATGGGCATGGTCAGCTACCGCACCGCCATCCGCACCGCCGTCGAGGCCGGGTTCACCGGCCCGTTCTGCGTCGAGCACTACGGCGGCGACGGGCTGTCCGTCTCCGCGCGCAACGCGCGGTACATCCGCCGCATGCTCGCGGTGGCCACGGGCGAGGCGCGCGAGCAGGTCCTGCGCACCGCGGCGGCCGCACGATGAGCGCCCGCGTCGCGGTCCTCGGCCTGGGGGCCATGGGTCTGCCGATGGCGACCGCGCTCGCGCGGACGTTCGACGTCGTCGCGTACGACATCGCCGCCGAGCGCGTCGCGCTCGCGGTGGAGGCCGGGGCCACGGGCGCCGCCTCCGTCGCCGAGGCGTGCACCGGCACCGACGTCGTCGTCGTCGGGGTGCGCGACGGTGCGCAGCTCGACGCGCTCGTCCTCGGGGACGGCGGGGTCGCGGAGTCGCTCGCGGCCGGCGCCGTCGTCGTCGTCACGTCGACCGTCGGCGAGGCGGCCGTCGTGTCCGTCGCCGCGGCGCTGGCCGCACGCGGCGTGCTCACCGTGGACGCGCCGGTGTCCGGCGGCCCCGTGCGCGCCGGCAACGGCGACCTGCTCATCATGGTCGGCGCGGACGACGCGGCCCTCGCGGCCGCGCGGCCCGTGCTCGACGCGATGTCGTCGTCGCTCACCGTCGTCGGTGGCATCGGCGCCGGTCAGCAGCTCAAGACCGTCAACCAGCTGCTGTGCGGCATCCACACCGCCGCCGCCTCGGAGGCGCTGGCCCTCGCGCACCGCCTGGGGCTCGACCTCGACGCGTGCATCGAGGTGCTCGGCCAGGGCGCGGCGGCGTCGTTCATGCTCGCCGACCGCGGCCCGCGCATCGCCGCCCAGCTGCGTGGCGAGATCCCGCCGCTGCGCTCGCGCCTCGACGTCATCGGCAAGGACATGGGGATCGTCGGGGACCTGACGCGCCAGCTGAAGGTCGCCACCCCCGTCGCCGCGGCCGCCGAGCAGCTGTACCGCACGGTGTCCGCCGCAGGCCACGACGCCGACGACGACTCGGTCGTCGCGACGCTGCTGGCCAAGGAGCAGACGTGGTGAGGCCCCTGGCCGACGACCCGGCGCGGTTCGTCGACGACGCGCTCGACGGGTTCGTCGACCTCTACGCCGACCAGGTGCGTCGCGTGCCCGGCGGTGTCGTGCGCGCGACGCCCGCACCGGCCTCCGAGGTCGCGGTCGTGGTCGGCGGCGGGTCCGGGCACTACCCGGCGTTCTGCGGCCTGGTCGGCCCTGGCTACGCGCACGGCGCGGTCGTCGGCAACGTGTTCACGTCGCCCTCGACGGCCGACGCGGTGTCGGTCGGCGCGGCGGCCGCCGGGGACGCGGGCGTGCTGCTGCTCACCGGCAACTACGCCGGCGACGTCATGAACTTCACGCTCGCCCGCGACGAGCTGCGCGCGCGCGGCATCCCCGCGGAGTTCCTCGTCGTGACCGACGACGTCGCGTCCGCCCCTGCCGACGAGGTGGCCCGCCGCCGCGGCATCGCCGGCGACCACGTCGTGTTCAAGGTCGCCGGGGCCGCCGCCGCGGAGGGCCTGTCGTTCGACGAGGTCGTCGCCGCGGCCCGCCACGCCAACGACCGCACCCGCACGCTCGGCGTCGCGTACGACGGCTGCACGCTGCCCGGTGCCGACCAGCCGCTGTTCACCGTGCCGGAGGGCACGGTCGGGCTGGGCGTCGGCATCCACGGCGAGCCGGGGATCGGCGAGATGCCCGCGTGCACCGCGAGCGAGCTCGCGGCCCTCCTGGTCGAGCGGCTCCTGACCGAGAAGCCGGCTGACGCGGGTCCGCGCGTGGGCGTCGTGCTCAACGGGCTCGGCCGCACCAAGTACGAGGAGCTGTTCGTCCTCTGGCGCGCCGTGCGCCCGCTGCTCGACGCCGCGGGGCTGCAGGCCGTGCAGCCGGACGTCGGCGAGCTCGTCACGAGCCTCGACATGTCGGGCTGCTCGTTGACGCTCGTGTGGCTCGACGACGACCTCGAGCGCTGGTGGTGCGCACCCGCGCACACGCCGGCCTACCGGCGGGGTCAGGTCGGGGTCGGCGGTGCCACGGCGACGCCGCCGTCCGCCGCGCCGTCCGCTGTGCCGTCGACCGCGGGGCGAACGGTCGACGCGTCGGGCACGGCCGGGGCACCGGGGCAGGACGCGGCCCGCGTCCTGGACCCCACGGACGCGGCCGAGGCGCAGGTCGTCGTCGCGGCGCTGGCACGCGTCCAGGAGGTCCTCACGGAGCTCGAGCCCGAGCTCGGTCGGCTGGACGCCGTCGCCGGCGACGGCGACCACGGCCGCGGGA
>JAEWEJ010000418.1 GCA_023389455.1 Actinomycetes bacterium
CATTAATCATCGCGGCGATTAGTCAAAGTCCGCAACTGGCTGAAATTCAGGCCGTGTTAAACGTAGACAACGCGCGGATTGACGAAAAAAAAGGCGCATGGATGCCGCAGGTATTTGTGAACGGCACCACGCATGATATGGCATCAAAGCGTGACAACACATCAGAGCGTTATGGCGTAAGTGTCTCACAGCTCCTGTATGATTTTGGTAAAACCACCTACGCGATTAAACAAGCAAAAAGCGCGGTTGAGGCGGATGAGTACAGGATCCAGGCCTCTTTAAACGACATTGCAGAAAATGTGGTGATGCTTTACGTGCGGGTGAAACGCTATCAAACCCTTATCGACGTCGCCCAGGATAATATTGTTTCCCTGCAGAAAGTTGAAAAATTAGCGCAGCTCCGTTCCGGCGCAGGGCTCAGCACCTCATCCGATGTTTTACAGGCGCAGACGCGTTTGATTGCGATGAAAACGACCTTAGAAGATTTTCGCTATCAACACGCACTGGCGTTAAAGCAACTTGCTGTGCTGACAGGCATCAATGCGTCCTCACTAAGCGCGTTGCCGGAAGGGTTTAACGAGCCTCTCGTGCCATTTAAACAAACTGATTACGACACCCTGCCGGTCGTCCAGGCTGCATATTCTGATAAACACTCGGCTGAACATGAGGTCAGCATCGCGAAAGCCGGGCATATGCCGACGCTCTCTTTACGTGCTGAGCGGGCTTATGGTGAAAATAACGGATCGTCCTCCAGTCTCAGCTGGGATAATCATTTGACGGTTAATGTCAGCGTACCGTTGTACCAGGGGGGAATCGTCTCTTCGCAAGTTAGTCAGGCACAGGGCCAGGTTCTGAGCGCAGAAGCACGGATAAAAAAGGCCAAAATGGACGCAGAGCAACGCATTAAAAGTTTTTCTGAAGACTGGCGTGGCGCGAAGGCGCGTAAAGCTAACAGTGATGCGCAACTTCACGCAGCCCGCACAACGCGGGAAGTTTATCGTAATGAATACACGTTAAACACTCGTAGCCTGAATGACTTATTAAGCGTAGAGCAGGATGTCTTCCAGGCGCAGCAGGCGCAGACTATGGCTGAATATGACATTCTCCAGGCCGCATTATCCTATGCCGCCAGCACGAACTCACTGATGAAAAAGCTGGATATCATGCCCCGGCCAGCGCCCTGATACTGGAATCCGTTTCATAGCGTATTTAATCAGACGCGAATACACATGATTGTCGCACCCTCTCGTAGAGAGGACGTCGCTGTGGCGGGAAAACTGTAAAACGCCAGTTAATTATGACGCGAATTAATCAGCCAATAATTACGGGCCGTTAAATCAGACATTTGGCTTTTTAATATAAACACGATGAATGTTAATAACCATTCCATTATCGAGATGTTATTTGCGCAGACAAAGCGCTGATGACGGAATACTCACCGGTTTTATTTCGCTGACATAGCGATTAATGGCTTATTCACATTCAAAACAACAAAGGTTCGGAAATGAATCAAAACGGCGAGGTTATCGAATCCTGGCTTTCAGCGATGGTCTTTGTCGCCAGGCACTATCGTCTCGATTACTCAGAAGAAAATGTGCGTGTTGCGATGCAGTGGGAAAAAAACAACGCCCTCAACGCCACATTACAAAGTATGGCTCGCCAGCTTAGCCTTGCCATTCAGGTCAAAAAGTTCACTGTGAAAATGCTTGACCCGTGGAGGATGCCGCTGGTCGTAGAGCTGACCGGCGGCCAGATCGGGGTATTAACCCGGATGGATGCGCAAAATAATATCAGCGTCGTCTTTCATGATGATAACGGCATCGAAAGCGTCTTTACTAAAGACGAATTAGCCGCCCGAATTGAGCGCGTCGCCATCCTGCGCCCTTTGACTTCAATCCCGGATGCGCGCGTCGACAATTATATCCAGCCTTTTAAGCGCAACTGGTTCTGGCAACTGGCGCTACGGGACTGGCCGCGGTATTTCGATATCATTCTTGCTGCGGGTGTCGCCAATATTTTGGCGCTGGCCGGCACGCTGTTCTCCATGCAAATTTATGATCGCGTGGTGCCCGCGCAATCTGAGCCGACACTCTGGGTGTTGTTCGGTGGTGTCATGCTGGCGCTGTGTTTTGAATTCATCATGCGCATGATCCGGGTACACATTGCTGATGTGATCGGTAAACGCGCCGACCTGCGAATCTCTGACCGGGTATTCGGTCACGCGCTGCGCATTAAAAACAGTGCGCGCTCGAAATCCACAGGCTCATTTATTTCTCAAATACGCGAACTGGAGTCGGTGCGGGAGTTGATGACATCGACTACCGTCAGCGTGGTTTCCGACCTGCCGTTTTTCTTTATCTTTTTTATCATCTTATGGAATATCGGCGGCCCGCTTGCTTATGTCGTGCTGATTGCCTTACCCCTGCTGGTGATACCCGGCATTGTGATCCAGTTTCCGCTGGCGAAGCTCTCAAGGGAAGGAATGCGCGAAGCCGCTATTCGGAATGCCGTGCTGGTTGAGTCTATTCAGTGCGTTGAAGATATCAAACTGTTACGCGCAGAACAGCGTTTCCAGAATCAGTGGAATCACTCGAATAATGTTTCCTCGTCCATTGGTATGAAGCAGCGCTTCCTGACGGGATTATTAATGACCTGGACTCAGGAAGTGCAGTCGATCGTATATGCCGTGGTGTTGCTGGTGGGCAGTTTTCTGGTCATGCGCGGCGACCTTACTACCGGCGCGCTGGTGGGTACCTCTATTCTGGCGTCGCGTGCAATCGCGCCGCTGTCGCAAATCTCCGCCGTTATGGCGCGCTGGCAATCCGCTAAAGTGGCCCGTAAAGGTCTGGATGAATTGATGCGCCGTCCCGTTGATCAGGAGGAGGGGAGTAAGTTCGTTCACAAGCCGCTGTTAACGGGCCAGTATCAGTTGCAAAACGCCGTATTTTATTACGATGAAGAAACCAAAATCCCGGATATCGCCATTGGCAAACTGAATATCAATGCCGGGGAGCGCGTGGCGATTTTAGGGCGTAACGGCGCGGGTAAGTCGACCCTGCTTCAGATCCTGGCGGGAATGCAAACCATCCAGCAAGGCGAAATGTTGATGGATAACATTTCCATGCGCCATCTTGATCCGGCAGATGTGCGCCGTGATGTCGGGCTCCTCAGTCAGAACTCCCGGCTCTTTTTCGGTACGGTCTATGAAAACCTGACCATGGGTCGCCCTCAGGCGACGGATGAAGAAATTCATACCGCCCTGAAAGCGAGCGGCGCGCTGAGTTTCGTCCAGCAACAAAAAAATGGTCTCAACTATACGATCATGGAAGGCGGTTTTGGCTTATCCGGGGGGCAGCGCCAGGCACTGCTGCTTGCGCGAACATTGCTGTGCCAACCCGAAGTCCTGCTGCTTGATGAGCCTACCGCGTCTATGGATGAGGTCACTGAGCAGTACGTGATCGATCAGCTCAGCTCATGGCTGCACCACCGTACGCTGGTGATCGCCACGCATCGCCTGGCGATACTGCGCCTGGTGGATCGCATTATTGTGGTGGATAACGGCCGGGTGGTGATTGACGACGTCAAAGAAAAGGTCCTTAACCAACAGCAGCTAAGCACGGCCTCTAAAGGCAGTGTTGCGGAGGTGAAATAATGGCGGCTCCCTCGTTAGTCACTCAGGATTTGATGTCGCAGCCAAAACTGGGACGTTCCTCTCTGCTGGTATGGATGATATTTCTGCTGCTGGCGGGATTTCTGGTGTGGGCGAAATATTTCTCGCTGGATGAAGTCAGTACCGGCGGTGGAAAAGTCATTCCCTCGTCCCGCGAACAGGTGGTGCAGTCGCTGGAAGGCGGGATCATTTACGATCTCCGGGTGCGCGAAGGGGATATCGTCGAACGTGGCCAACTCCTCGCTGAACTGGACAGAACGAAAACGCAATCCAGCGTTCAGGAGAGCGCTTCACGGTTAAGAGCAGCCCTGGCGCGCGCCGCCCGGCTGGAAGCGGAAGTGAACGATCGCACCATTAAATTCCCCGGTGAAGTCATCAATGAAAAAGAGCTGGTCAAAACGGAAACGGAGCTTTATATCTCGCGCAAAACCAGTCTGGATCAGGGGTTAATTGGCTTGCAACAGGGGATTAGCCTGGTGCGGCAGCAGTTAAATATGACGGAGCCGCTAGTGAAACAGGGGGCGGCCAGCGGTGTGGAAGTGCTGCGCCTGAAAACGCAGCTAAACGATCTCAATAACAAGATCACCGATCTGAAATCACAGTACTACGTAAGGGCGCGTGAAGAGCTCAACCGTACCAATGAGGAAGTTGAAGCGCTACGTTCGGTCATGCGCGGACGTGAAGACTCGTTGACGCGCCTTAAAATGTATTCGCCGGTGCGCGGTATCGTGAAAAACATTGAAGTTACTACGGTGGGCGGCGTG
>JAEWEJ010000376.1 GCA_023389455.1 Actinomycetes bacterium
CGCCTGCGGCGCAGGACGCGACGCCCGCGGCCGTGGCGCCCGAGCCGGCGCCCGTGACGACGGGCAGCATCGACCTCAACGCGGTGCTCGCGCGCCGTCGCGCGGCCGGTCAGTAGCGCTCCGGGCGCCGAGCCGCCGCACGCGCGTGACGTGCGGGGCGACCGGTTGCCGGGTTCGTCCGCCGGTTTCGTCGTGGGGCCGCGGTGATGCTACTGTGGTCCCCGCTTCAAGGGGCTGTGGCGCAGTTGGTAGCGCGTCTCGTTCGCAATGAGAAGGTCAGGGGTTCGAATCCCCTCAGCTCCACCCCGGGAACCCCCGTCCGACAGAGCCGCGAGGCTCGACCGGGCGGGGGTTCCGTGCGTCTGCCCGGCGGATCGGTCCCGTGCGGCTCGTCCGCGGTCGTACGACCGCAGGCACGAGCCCGGGTGGGGTCTGCCTGGTGGGTCTAGCCGCCTGCGGGCGGCTGCCAGCCCTCCTCGTCGCGGACGGCCCGCAGGATCCGCCGGTTGATCTCGCGCAGCTGGCGCCGCTGCGCCACCGTCAGCCGGTCGAGCACGAGGTGGTGGACGGTGCGCACGTGGCCCGGGGTGGCGTCGTCGACCTTGGCCGCACCGAGGTCCGTGAGGATCGCGAGCGTGTAGCGGCCGTCGTCGGGGTCGGGGGTGCGGCGGACCCACTCCCGGGTCTCCAGCCGGGTCACGGCGCGCGACAGCCGTGACAGCGAGCTGTTGGCGTAGCCCGCGAGGACGCTCATGCGCAGCGTGCGGCCCGGGGCGCTCGCGAGCGCGTACAGGACGCCGTACTCGAAGTGCGTGAGGCCCGCGTCGCGCTGCAGCTGGGCGTCGAGCGCCGCGGGCAGCCACTCCAGGACGGTGGCGAGCGAGGCCCAGGTCTCGAGGTCCTCGCCCTCCAGGGGGGCCTCGGGGGTGTCCGGCATGGCAGCAGCGTACGGGAGCCGAGGCGCGCGACGGTCGATCGTGACTTGCTCGGGAAACTCATCGGGACTACGTTGCACTTGACTGAGCAAGTGATGGCACGACGGAGGAGCGGGCATGGAGCTGGGACTGACGGGGACGCGGGCGTTCGTGAGCGGGTCGACGCAGGGGATCGGGTACGCGATCGCCGAGGGGCTCCTGCGTGAGGGGGCGGCGGTCGTCGTCAACGGGCGCCACCCGGACCGGGTGCGCGGTGCCGTCGAGCGGCTCACCACCGCGGTGCCCGGCGCCGACGTGTCGGGGATCGCGGCGGACCTGGCCGACGCGCAGCAGGTGCAGCAGCTGCTCGACGAGCTCGGGGACGTCGACGTCCTGGTGAACAACGCCGGGGTCTTCGAGCTCGCGCCCTTCGAGCAGATCACGGACGAGGACTGGCAGCGGTACCTCGACCTCAACCTCATGAGCGGCGTGCGCCTGTCGCGCCACCTGCTGCCGCGGATGCTCGCCCGGGGCCGGGGGCGCGTCGTCTTCGTCGGCACGGAGTCCGCCGTCGACGTCCCCGCGGACATGACGCACTACGGCGTGTCCAAGGCGGGGGCGCTGGCCCTCGCCAACGGGCTGGCCAAGCTCACCCGCGGCACGGGCGTCACCGTCAACACCGTCCTGGGTGGGCCGACGTACTCCGACGGCGTGGCCGCGGCGGTCGGACGCCTGGCGGCCGAGCAGTCCGTGCCCGTCGACGACCTCAAGGCCGCGATCGGCGCCGGCAACCGCACCTCGCTGCTGCAGCGGTTCATCGACCCGCGCGAGATCGCCCACCTCGTGGTCTACCTGGCCAGCCCGCTGTCGTCGGCCACCAACGGCGCCGCGCTGCGCGCCGACGGGGGCGTGCTGACGACCTTGCTCTGAGGGCACGAGGGCACGAGCGCACGAGCGCACGAGCGCACGAGCGCACGAGCGCACGAGCGCGCCGGGTCGCAGCGGCGGACGGCGCCGGGTCGGTGGGCGTGGCCCGCCGGCCCGGGGCCGTGCCTCACCAGCTCGCGCGTGCCGCGAGCCCCAGCAGGTACGCCTCCCAGAACCGTCCCGCCGCCGGGCCGCCGTTGCAGGTGCCGTCCGATCGGCCCGGGGTCTTGAGCCACAGGTCGGCGACGTGCGGCCCGGTCCCCGTCGCACCCGGGCGGGCGCCCAGCGCGCGGCCGTCGGGGTTGCACCACACGGTGCCGTTCGGCCCGGCCAGCGGGCCGGCGCCGTTGCGGGAGGTGTCGACGACGAACGCGGCGCCGCCGAGCAGCGCCGAGACCTGGTGACCGTAGGCGACCTCGTGCGCGCTCGACTGGAAGTTCGAGGTGTTGACGGCGAACCCGGCCGCGCCGGCGACGCCCGCCGCGCGCAGGCGCTCGGCGATGTCCGTCAGGTGGCGCGCGCTCCACCCGAAGCTGTTGCTCGACGCCGCGTCGAGGTACACCTCGGCGCCCGCGGCGGTGAGCGTGGCGACGGAGTGGCGCAGCATCGCGAGACGCGCCGTGCGGTCGCCGCAGCGGTCCAGGTGCAGCAGCGCGTCGGGCTCGACGACGACCACCGCGCCGCTGTCGGACAGGCCGGCGGCCACCGCGTCCACCCACGCGCGGTACTCGGCGGGAGTCGCGATGCCGCCGGCCGAGTGGTTGCCGCAGTCCCGCTCGGGGATCGCGTACGTGACGAACACCGGCGTCGCGCCCGCGGCGACCGCGGCCTGGGCGTGGGCGCGCACGCGCGCCGTCCCGTCGGCGGGCCCCAGCCAGCGAGCCGTCCCCTGCGCCGCGGCCTTCTCCAGCAGCACGGCGTCCCCGGTGCGTCCCTCGGCGCGCGC
>JAEWEJ010000061.1 GCA_023389455.1 Actinomycetes bacterium
GACCAGCGCGGGGGCGTGCGGGTCGGTCGGCGGGGCCCACGTCACGACGTCGGCGAACTGCAGCACGGCGCCGCCGTCGACCGCGTCCGCCGGCAGGTCGGGTCCGAACGACCGGGCCAGGGCGGGAAGCGGCACGCCGACCACGACGTCACCGACCGCGGTCGCGGGGCGGTCGGTGACCACGACGTCGGCCGGTCCGTCGGGGTGCGCCTCGGGCAGCACGACGCACGCCCCGCAGCGCCAGGCGGCCAGCGCCCACACCAGCGCGCGCCAGTGGGGCGGCAGGTCGAGCAGCACGCGCACCCCGGGGGCGGCGTCGACCTCCTCGACGAGCAGGTTCGTCGTCTTCGAGACCCAGTTGGCCAGGACGGCGCCGGACAGCTCGACGCGCTCGCCGTCGGGCCCGTACCAGGTGACCCGCGGGCGGCCGGGGTCGCGCTGCAGCAGGTCCAGCAGGGCGTGGACGTCCGTCGGCAGGCGGTCCTGGGAGGTCGGCATGAGCCCCAAGGCTAGACTCGCGCACTCGACACGCCGAACGGGTCAACTTTCACCCGGACAACTCGGGCAGATATCACGCCTCCGGTTGACGAGGTCGAACGACACGCGTGTAATTCCCTGAGAACTGATTCATACGCGCACCACCGTCGCGGCCTCCGCGCCGCACCGGCCGGATCGGGCGTGATCAGCAGGACGACGGCGCACCTGGCACCACCGGCCAGCACGAGCACCACCGAGCACGACTTCCCGCGGAGGCACGTATGTGGCACCTGCTCGACGACGAGAGCTTCCCGAACGACGTCGCCACCCCCGCGCCCGCCCAGCCCGCCTCCAACGTGCTGTCGATCTTCGGCACGCCCGACGACGACGGCCCGATGGGCTGGCAGGAGCGCGCGCTGTGCGCGCAGACCGACCCCGAGGCGTTCTTCCCCGAGAAGGGCGGCTCCACGCGTGAGGCCAAGAAGGTGTGCACCCAGTGCGACGTGCGCGCCGAGTGCCTCGAGTACGCCCTCGCCAACGACGAGCGCTTCGGCATCTGGGGCGGCCTGTCCGAGCGTGAGCGGCGCAAGCTGAAGCGGCGCGTGGTCTGACGGTGACGGCAGGGGCGGCGCAGGGCGCCACGCCCGGGCCGCCTCCCGTCCGACGTGCCGGACCGACGGCATGATGGCGCGAGCATGACTGACACGCTGTCCCCCGTGGACCCCATCACCACCGCCGCGGTACCGGTGACGACGCCGGTCACGGCGGTCGTCGTGACCCGCGGACGCACCCGGTACCTGACGACGACGCTGCGCGCGCTCGCGGCGCAGACGCGCCGCCCGATGCGGGTCGTCGTGCTCGACGTCGCCCCGTCCGGCGAGGACGTCGGTCCGGTGCTCGATGCGGCGTTCGCCGCCGTGCCCGCACCGGCGCCGCGGCTCGCGGCGGTCCGCGTGCCGCGTGCACGGACGTTCGGCGAGGCCGTGCACCAGGGCCTCGCCGCGGTCGAGGACGCGTCGGGGGAGCGGCCCACGACCTGGCTGTGGCTGCTGCACGACGACAGCGCGCCCGCTCCCGAGGCCCTGGCCCGCCTGGTGCGGACCGTCTCGAACGCGCCCTCCGTCGCGGTCGCCGGCTGCAAGCAGCGCACGTGGACGGACCCCGAGCGGCTCCTCGAGGTGGGCGTGCGCACCACCCGCTCCGGCCGCCGCATGACCGACGTGGAGCCGGGGGAGCTGGACCAGGGGCAGCACGACGGGCGGACCGACGTGCTCGGGGTCGGGCTCGCCGGTGCCCTGGTGCGCCGTGACGTGTGGGACGCGCTGCGTGGCACCGACCCGGCGCTCGGGCCCTTCGGCGACGGGCTGGACCTCTCGCGCCGTGCCCGCCTCGCGGGGCACCGCGTCGTCGTGGTGCCCTCGGCGGTCGTGCGTCACGCGCAGGCGGCGTACCACGGCCTGCGTCCCGTGCGCGGTGACGCCCGGGACACCGGGCCCGGTGAGGTCGACCTCGACGGCGACGGCGAGCCGGACAGCGCCGACCCGACGCTGTCGTTCGCCGCGCGGCGCCGTTCGTTGCTGCACCAGCGGCTCGCCACCGCACCGCTGCCGTTCGTGCCGGTGGTGGTGCTGCTCACGCTCGGCGCCGCGGTGCTGCGCAGCCTCGGGCAGGTCGCCGCGAAGCACCCGCAGCTGGCGGTCGCCGAGCTGCGGGTGGCGCTGCTCGTGCTGCTGCGGCCGGGGCCCGTGGTCCGTGCCCGCCGGGTGGCCCGCAGGACGCGGGTGCTGTCCCGGCGGACACTGCGCCCGCTCCAGGCGACGTGGCGGGACGTCTGGCGGCAGACGCGCGACCGTCGGCTCGCCCGGCTGGAGGCGCGGCGCGTGGGCCACGCGCCGAGCGAGCTCGAGCTGCGTGAGCTGCGGGCGCTCGCCACCCGGCGTCGCCTCACCCTCGCCGGCGTCGTCGCGGCGCTCGTGCTGCTGTCGACGGTGGCGCTGGGGCGGCTCCTGGGCCCCGTGGCGGCAGGCGCGCCCCTCGTGGGGGACGCCCTCGCGCGGGCGACCACCGGCCTGGGAG
>JAEWEJ010000070.1 GCA_023389455.1 Actinomycetes bacterium
GCGGGGAGCCGACCTCCTGCGAGGCGGCTCCCCGCGCCCGACGTGCTGCGCGCCCGCCGGCACGAGGGGCTCCCGAGGGCGCGCGCGGCGCCCGACGGCCTCGTCCCGGCCCCGGGACGCGGCGGCGTGTCCCGCCTAGGCTGGGAGGGACCGTCGTCCACACCTGGAAGGTCCCGTGACCGCCGACACCTGGGCCGACATCGGCCTTGTCCTGCTGTTCATCGTCATCGGCGGCGTGTTCGCCGGCACCGAGCTCGCGCTGGTGTCGCTGCGGGAGTCGCAGCTCGGGCAGCTCGAGAAGCAGGGCCCGCGCGGTGTGCGCGTCGCCGCGGTGGCACGGAACCCCAACCGGTTCCTCGCCGCCGTGCAGATCGGCGTCACGGTCGCCGGGTTCTTCTCGGCGGCGTTCGGTGCGTCCACGCTCGCCTCGTCCCTGGCGCCCGTCTTCGAGGGGTGGGGCATGGCGCGCGGCACGGCCGAGGGCGTCGCCCTCGTCGTCCTCACCCTGGTCATCGCGTACCTGTCGCTCGTGCTGGGGGAGCTGGCGCCCAAGCGGATCGCGATGCAGCAGGCGTCCCGCGTGTCGCTGTGGGTGGGGCCGCCGCTGGACCGCTTCGCCGCGCTGATGACCCCGGTGATCTGGCTGCTGTCGAGGTCCACCAACGGCGTCGTGCGCCTGCTGGGGTTCGACCCGGCGGCCACCAGCGACCAGATGAGCGACGAGGAGCTGCGGGACCTGGTCCGCACCCACCCCGACCTGCCCGAGGACGAGCGCCGCCTCATCGACGACGTGTTCGACGCGGGGGACCGCTCCCTGGTCGAGGTGATGCGGCCGCGGGCCGACGTCACCTTCCTGGCCGCCGACGCCCCGATCGCGGAGGCCGCCCGGCTCGTCGGGACACTGCCCTACTCGCGCTACCCGGTCACCGGTGAGGACTTCGACGACATCATGGGGTTCGTGCACGTGCGCGACCTCCTGGCGCCCGTGGCGCGGGCGGTGCGCGAGGCGGACCTCGACCCGGACACGCACGGTCGTGCCGGGATCGTCGAGGCGATCGTCGAGGTCGCGGCGACCACCGTCGGCGACGTCACCCGCCCGATCGTGTCGCTGCCCGGCACCAACGCGGTGCTCCCGACGCTGTCGACCATGCGGCGCACCGGTGCGCACATCGCCGTCGTGGTCGACGAGTACGGCGGCACCGACGGCATCGTCACCCTCGAGGACCTGCTCGAGGAGCTGGTGGGGGACATCGTCGACGAGTACGACCCGGTGCCCGTGCGCGTCGCCGGCACCACCGACGTCGACGCAGGCCTCTCGCTCGAGGACTTCGCCGACCGCACCGGCGTCGTGCTGCCCGACGGGCCGTACGAGACCGTCGCCGGGTACGTGCTCGCGCGCCTGGGCCGCATCGCCCACCCCGGCGACGTGGTGGAGGTCGGCGCCGGACCGGGCGACGGCGCCGGGACGGGCGACGGCGCCGGGACGGGGGAGCGGACCACCCTGCGGGTGCGGAGCGTCGACCGACGGCGCATCACCGGCGTGCGGGTCGAGCGGGTGCCGGTGCCGCCGGAGGGCGAGGGCGCGCCGCCGACCGCCGGGTGAGTGTCCGGTGGCCCGACGCCGCAGCGGCCGGTGCTCCGTCGGGGACCGGCCGGCGAGGGCCCGGCGAGCGGGCCCCGCGGGCGGGTGTGCGCGGCGTCACCGGCGTCGGAAGGGGTGTGGGAGCGTGTGCACGTCTACCGTATGAGGTATGCCTCAGCCGTCCTCCGCCCCCGTCGACGCCGCCCGTCCCGGTGTCGCGCTCATGCCGGCGCCCGCCGGCAAGCCCCGCAAGGTGCCGCGCGTCCTGGTGCTGGGTGGCGGCACGGTGGGTCTCTACTCCGCCCGGCGGCTGCGCCGCCGGCTCGGCAAGCGCGAGGCGGCCATCGTCGTCGTCGACCCGCGCCCCTACATGACCTACGCGCCGTTCCTGCCGGAGGCCGCTGCCGGGTCCATCGACCCGCGCAACGTCGTCGCCCCGCACCGCCGTGCGCTCAAGGGCGTCGACGTGCTGCAGGGCCACGTCACGCAGATCGAGCACGCGAACCGCCGTGTGCAGATCACGCCCATCGAGGGCGAGCCCTACTGGGTGACGTACGACCACCTGGTCGTCGGCCTCGGCTCGGTCGCGCGCACGCTGCCCATCCCCGGCCTGGCGGAGCAGGGCATCGGCTTCAAGAACGTCGAGGAGGCCATCGCGCTGCGCAACCACGTGCTGGGCCGCATCGACGTCGCCGCGTCCACCTGGGACCCCGAGCTGCGTCGCAAGATGCTGACGTTCGTCTTCGTCGGTGGCGGGTTCGCCGGGATCGAGGCGCTCGCCGAGGTCGAGGACATGGCGCGCTACGCGGTGCGCAAGTACAAGCAGATCGAGCAGTCCGAGCTGCGCTTCGTGCTCGTCGAGGGCAGCCGCCGCATCCTGCCCGAGGTGAACGAGGAGCTCGGCGGGTACACGCTCGAGCAGCTGCGCAAGCGCGACATCGAGATCTTCCTGTCGACGTTCCTCAACTCGTGCGTCGACGGGCACATCGTCCTGTCGGACGGCACCGAGTTCGACGCCGAGACGGTCGTGTGGACGGCAGGCGTCAAGGCGAACCCGGTGCTGCAGGACTCCGACCTGCCGCTGGACAAGCTGGGCCGTGTCATCTGCAACGAGTACCTGCAGGTCACGGGCGAGGACGGCACGGTCGTGGCCGACGCCTGGGCCGCGGGCGACTGCGCCGCGGTGCCGGACCTGTACAACCCCGGCAAGTTCTGCCCGCCGAACGCGCAGCACGCGCTGCGCGAGGGCAACCACATCGGCGACAACCTCGCACTCGTGCTGCGCTCGGCGGCCCCCACGCCGTACAAGCACCGCAACGTCGGGGCCGTCGCGTCGCTCGGCATGTACAAGGGCGTCGCGCAGATGTTCGGCAGGATCAAGGTGCGCGGGTTCCTCGCGTGGGTGCTGCACCGCTCGTACCACGTGTTCGCGATGCCGACCTTCAACCGCAAGCTGCGCATCGCCGCGGGCTGGACCGGCTCGGTGCTGCTGCGCCGCGAGGTCGTGGCCCTGGGCTCGCTGCACGACCCGCGTGCGGAGTTCCGCGCCGCGTCGGTGCCGCCGAAGCCCAAGGCAGCGCCCGAGGTGCCTGCCGCGAACGACGCCGCGCTGCCGCCGCAGAAGGCCGAGAAGGACTCGCCGGCCGAGAAGGGCGACGCCCGCTC
>JAEWEJ010000096.1 GCA_023389455.1 Actinomycetes bacterium
GGCCCGACCGGCGCGCCCGCTCCGCGCCGGCCGCGGTCCACGTCGTTGACCGGGCCGGTGCTGGTCACGGTGCTCGGCGTCGTGCTGCTGCTCGGCACGGTGGCCGCCGCGATCGCGACCGCGGTGACCTTCGTCGGCGCGGTGAGCACCGGCGTCCTGGCGTCCGACGGCAGCCCGGGACCCGAGGTCCTCGCGGCCGCCCAGGCGCCGGGTGCGACGAGCGTCGAGCTGACGGCGGGGGAGCGTTACGCCGTGCACCTGGTCGTCCCGTCCGACGCCCTCGGCCGGGACGAGCGCCCCACCCTCGACCAGGACGTGCTGCTGCTGGCCCCGTCGGGCGAGGTCGTGGCGGCGGACGGGTCCCCGGGGGTGACGTCGACCTCCCGCGCGGGCGGGTGGGCCGCGGCGAGCGTCGGGGCGTTCACCGCCCCGGAGTCCGGGACGTACGAGGTCGCGGTGCCCCCGGCAGCCGTGCCGGACGCCTGGGTCGCGGTGACCCCCGACACCGCGTTCGCGCCGTTCTTCGCCTCGGTCTGGGGGACGGTGCTGGGGGTGTTCCTCGTCATCGGCCTGGGTGCGGCGGGGGTCGCGGCACTCATCGGCGGGATCGTGTGGTGGGTGGTGCGGGCGCGGGCCCGCCGGACCGTCGACGCGCCGCGCTGAGGTCACGCACACCGTGCGGTCCGGGGCGGCGTTCCGGCGTCAGGCCGGCGGCGTGCCCTCGCGCAGCGTCGCGACGGACCCGCGTCCCCGCAGGGGCACGGGCAGGCGGTGCACGCCCTGCGGTGACGGGTCCCCGGCGACCTCCGCCAGCAGCAGCTCGACGGCACGCCGCCCGAGCTGCTCGTGCGGGATCGCGAACGACGAGACCCCGGGGCGCAGCCAGTCGGCCATCGGGTAGTTGTCGAAGGACAGCACGGACACGTCGTCGGGGATGCGCAGCCCCGCCTCCTGCAGCGCCTGGTACGTGCCGAACGCCAGACGGTCGTTGAAGCAGATGACCGCCCGCGGGCGGGGGTGCTGCGCGAGCAGGTCGCGGGTGGCCGCCCAGCCCTGCGGCGGGACCCAGTCGTCGCACAGGTGCCCGGACGCGGGCGCGAGGCCCGCGTCGCCGAGGACCTCGTGGATGCCGGCGAGGCGCTCGACCCCGGCGACCGTGTCCGGGGGCACGTCGTCCAGGCCCGGGCCGGCCCCGACCAGGTGGATCTCGCGGTGCCCGGCCTCGAGGAGCACCCGGGCGGCGGCGCGGCCGGCCTCGACCTCGTCCGGTACGACGGCGGGCGCGCGCGTGGGGCCGGCGGGCAGGGTGTTGAGGAGCACGGTGGGCAGCCGCTCCAGCGCGTCGGGGACGGCCCGGGTGCGGGTGAACATCGAGGTCAGCATGATGCCGTCGACGCGGCGGTCGAGCATGGCGTCGATGAGGGCGGCCTCGATGGCCGGGTCGCCCTCGGTCTCGCCGATGAACAGCATGAAGCCGTGGTCGCGCGCGGCCTCGATGGCGCCCTTGATCATGTCGCCGGCCATCTGCCCCGTCGCGACGGTGTCCGACACCAGGCCGAGGGTGCGGGTGGTGCCCTTGCGCAGCCCCACCGAGACGATGTTGGGGCGGTAGCCGAGGCTGGCGGACGCGTCACGGACGCGCTCCTGCACCGCCTGGGAGATCCGCAGCTCCGAGCCTCGGCCGGACAGCACCAGCGACGCGGTCGTCGACGACACCCCGGCGGTGCGTGCGACGTCCGCCAACGTCACGCGTCGGGTCACGTCCGTCCTCTCGTCGCGATGATCCTAGGGCCGTGCCGCGGCGCGCGGGCCTGGTCGGCGGGTTCGTTCCGGCGGAACCTGGTCGGGTGTCCGGGTCGTCCCGGATGGCAGGTCGCCGTCATCGATTCGTGATCCCACCTGGCTTGACAGCACCGCTGCGCGATCGACAGCATGCTCGTGCTAAGACGATTTAGCAAGGGTCCGACCCCCCACGGACCCGGCCCCACGGAGAGGGAGACACCGGTGTCTCGAACGACAGGAAGGTCCCGGAAGGCGGCTGCCACCACGTCGCTGTTCCTGGCAGGCATCCTCGCACTGACGGCGTGCAGCGCGCCCGGCGCGAGCAAGGACGAGCCCACGGCAGGCGGCGACGACGCCCCCACCGCCGCGGGCGACTGGACCTGCGGCACGGAGGACGTGACGCTCGAGGCCTACCTCGAGACCGGCTTCCCGCTCTCGACGGCGCTGTTCGAGGAGTTCGAGAAGCAGTTCCCGAACGTCTCGTTCAACGTCCGCGAGGACCAGTTCGCCGTCATCACCCAGAACGCCCCGCGCGTCCTGGCCGACAACCCGCCGGACCTCATGCGCCTGCCGCAGATGTCCGACCTCGTCGACGACGGCCTGCTCTACGACCTCGACGAGGCCGCGGCGCACTTCGGCTGGGACGAGTGGCCCGCCTCGCAGCTCGCGCAGATGCGGGTCGACGAGGAGGGTCGCCGTGGCGACGGCCCCCTGTACGCCATGGGCAAGAACTACTCGATGACCGGCGTGTTCTACAACACGGAGCTCGCCGCGCAGATCGGCATGACCGAGGCCCCCAAGACGCTCGCCGAGCTCGACGAGTGGATGCAGAAGGCCAAGGACGCGGGCATCGTCCCGTCCACCCAGTTCAACGGTGGTGCCACCGGTGGTCTGGCGTTCCCGCTGCAGCTGCTGATGGCGTCCTACGGCGACGTGGACGCGATCAACGACTGGACGTTCCAGAAGCCGGGTGCGCGCATCGACACCGAGAGCAACATCAAGGCGGCCGAGCACCTCAAGAAGTGGATCGACGCCGGCTACTTCGCCGACGACATCAACTCGCTCGACTACTCGCAGATGATGGGCCGCTTCATCGACGGCAAGAGCCTGTTCATCTTCAACGGTGACTGGGAGTCGGGGAACCTCGACACCCAGATGGAGGGCAAGGCCGGCTTCTTCCTCATGCCCCCGCTCGAGGAGGGCGGCAAGGTCGGCGCCATGTCGGCCCCGCTCACGTTCGGCATCTCGTCCAGCGCGAAGAACCCGGAGTGCGCGGCGTTCTTCTTCGACTGGATCGCCACGAACGACGAGGCCCGCACGCTGGCCGTCGAGGTCGGCGGCTCGCACCCGATGGGCCCGTCCGACGCGTTCATGCCGGACGTCGACCCCGAGTCGGTGACCGGGCAGACCCTCGCGGCCGGCGCCACGATCGCCGAGGACAACGGTGCGATGGAGTTCATCGCCAACGCGACCGGTGCGATCTACGCCAAGAGCTGGACGCCGAACCTGCAGATGCTCGCGGCCGGTCAGCAGACCGCCGAGGGCCTCCTGCAGTCGGTCCAGGCCGACTACGAGAGCGAGATCAACGACTGATGAACGAGATGCGGACGACCGGTGCGCCCGGTCGCCGCGAGGTCGTCGCTCCGGCGTCGACCAGCCTCGAGGCCAGGCGCCGCGCTCTCAAGGCGCGGCGCCTGCGCCGGGGCTGGGCCGCTCTCGGCCTCGTGGTCCCGGCTGCCTTCTTCTACGTGCTGTTCGTGCTGCGTCCGTTGGTGCTGACGGTGCAGTACTCCTTCTACGACTGGAACGGCGTCGGTGCCTCGACGTTCGTCGGGGCCGAGAACTACACCCGCCTGGTCGACAAGCCCGAGCTGCTCGGCTCGATCGTCAACGCGCTCGAGCTGATCATCTACTTCAGCTTCGTGCCCGTGATCCTCGGCCTGCTCACCGCGGCCACGATCCGCAAGTTCGCGGCCAGCCGGCTCGCGCTGGTGGCCCGCACGGTGCTGTTCCTGCCGCAGGTCATCCCGCTCGTCGCGGCGGGCATCATGTGGACGTGGCTGCTGGCCACGGACGGCCTGGTCAACGAGCTGATGCGGGTCGTCGGGCTCGGGTCGGTCACCCGCGCCTGGCTGGGTGACACCAGCACCGCGCTGGGTGCGGTCGGCGTGATCGGCGCCTGGGTGGCCCTGGGCCTGTGCCTGCTGCTGCTGCTGTCCGCGATGACGAAGATCGACCCGGCGCTGTACGAGGCCGCGCGCATCGACGGTGCCGGAGCGGTCCGCGAGTTCTTCGCGATCACCCTGCCGAGCGTGCGCCAGGAGATCGGCGTGTGCGTCACCGTGACGGTCATCGCCGCGCTCGCCGCGTTCGACATCGTCTACATCTCCACGCAGGGCGGCCCGGCCAACTCGACGCTCGTCCCCGGCCTGGAGATCTACTACCTCGGCTTCTTCTCCCGCGAGGTCGGCCAGGCCTCCGCGCTCGCCGTGGTCTTCATGGTCCTGGTGCTGGCCGTCGTGCTCCCGATCCAGCGTCTGACGAAGGAGGAGGACTGATGATCATCTCCCGCCGTGAGACGTGGCTCGGCCGCGCCCTGCTGATCCTGCTGATGGCCGTCACGGTCATCCCGTTCATCAGCCTGTTCGTGACCGCGCTGCACAAGCCCGGCACGTACCCGTCGGGCCTGGCGTGGCCCGAGACGCCCTACTGGTCGAACTTCGTCGACGCCTTCCAGGCCGCCGACATGTGGGCGCTGCTGTGGTCGAGCTTCCTCATCGAGCTCGGCGTGGTGCCCGCGGCGCTGCTGATCGCGACGCTCGCCGGGTTCTCGCTGGGCCACCTGCGCCCCCCGGGCCACCGGTGGATCTTCCTCACGTTCATCCTCGGTCTGACGCTGCCGTTCCAGGCGATCATCGTCCCGCTGTACTACCAGATGCGGGACCTGCAGCTGCTGAACACCCGGTGGGCGATCATCCTGCCGCTGCTCGGTCTGTACATGCCGTTCGCGGTCATGTGGATGCGCGCGCACTTCGTGACGATGCCGCCGGACCTGTCCGAGGCCGCCCGGATCGACGGCGCGAGCACGTGGAAGCTGTTCACCCGCGTGCACGTCCCGCTGTCGCGCCCGGCGCTGTCGTCGCTCGGCATCCTCATGTTCCTGTGGACGTGGAACCAGTTCCTGCTCGCCGTCGTGCTGGTGGACGACCCGAAGAACCGCACGATGGCCGGCGCCCTCGGCGCGTTCCAGGGGCAGTGGGGCACGGACATCCCGCTGCTGTGCGCGGGCTCGCTGCTGATCCTCACGCCGACGCTGCTCGTGTTCCTCGCGTTCCAGCGGCAGTTCGTCTCCGCGCTGATGCAGGGGGCGCTGAAGGGATGACCACCGTCGTGGCGGTCCGGCCGCCGTTCGACCCGGCGATCGCGGCCGCGCTGACCGGCCGGCCCCAGGACGTCGTGACGACCCTGGCGCCGGACGAGATCGAGGGGCTGCGCGCGAAGGCCTGCCCGCCGGACCTCGACGAGGTCGCGACGGCGTCCCGCCGCACCCTGACGTGGCACGAGGCGCCCGGGCCCGACGGCCCGGTGCGCGTGGCGCTGCTGCGGCCGGACACCGACGGTCCCGCGCCGGTGCTGCTGCACCTGCACGGGGGCGGACTGGTGGTGGGCACGGTGTCGGACGACGTCGCGGCCACCGCCGCGGCCGGGCCCGGGTGGGCGGTCGCGTCCGTCGACTACCGGCTGGCGCCGGAGCACCCGTACCCCGCCGCGGTCGAGGACGCGTACGCGGCACTCGTCTGGCTCGTCGGTCAGGCCGACGTGCTCGGGCTGGACGTGCAGCGGGTCGTGGTCACGGGTGTCAGCGCCGGCGGTGGTCTCGCGGCCGCCCTCGCGCTGCTCGCGCGGGACCGCGGCGGCCCGGCGCTGGCCGGCCAGCTGCTGGTGTGCCCGATGCTCGACGACCGCAACGACAGCGCGTCGGGCCGGCAGATGGCCGGCGTCGGCTCGTGGGACCGCACGGCGAACGCGACCGCGTGGGCGGCGTACCTGGGCGAGGCGGCCGGCGGTCCCGACACCCCGCCGTACGCGTCGGCTGCCCGTGCCACGCGCCTGGACGGCCTGCCGCCCGCGTACGTCGACGTCGGCTCCGCCGAGACGTTCCGCGACGAGTGCGTGCAGTACGCGGCGCGGATCTGGGCGGACGGCGGCGACGCCGAGCTGCACGTGTGGCCCGGCGGCTGCCACGGCTTCGACGGTCTCGTGCCGGACGCGCCGGTGTCGCGCGACGCACGCACGGCCCGCGCCCGCTG
>JAEWEJ010000163.1 GCA_023389455.1 Actinomycetes bacterium
CAGGGGGACCGTCCAGAGGGTGGCGCCCGTGCCCAGCGTGCGCGCGGTCAGCACGAGCGCGTCCTCGGCCGTCACCCGCTGCTCCAGCACGACCTGCGGCTCCGGCCGCGTCACGGCCAGCGTGTCGCCGCTGGTCCGCCACGCGGGGTGGACGGGGGTCGGCAGCGGGGCCAGCACGCCGGGCACCTGCGCGAGCGCGGCGACGCGTGCCCGCTCGCGGGAGTCGGCGACCAGCTGGGCGACCACCAGGGCGAGGGCGACGGCCACCACCGGCACCACCCACCACCACCGTCGGTGCCCGTCGGCGCCGTGCGGGGCGGGTGGGCCGGGGTCCTCGTCGAGCTCGACCACCACCGGGTGACCCACCCGGTGCACGCTACCGAGCGGTCACCCGTTCGGCTCCCCGGCGCGGGTGCCGGTGGCCGCGCGGCGCGCAGTGCCCGGCCACCCGCGTGCGGGTCGGCACCGCGGGGGCCGGGGTCAGCCCAGTGCGGTCACGTGGTCGGTCCACTCGTCGAACGCGTCCGTCGGGATCTCGTACCACCGGGCCAGGAGCAGCTGGTGGTGCACGACGAGGCGGGCGTCGTCCGGCAGCGGGGTCCGCCACACCTCGGAGCCGTCCCGCGGGTCGAGCGCCACGAGCTCGGTCTGCACGCCGCGGGAGGGCGTCGCGGCGTTGCCCAGCAGGAGCCGCCCGTCGGTGACCGGGGCCTCGACGGTGGCCGCGGTGCGCCACAGCTCGACGCCCGTGCGTGCGTCGAGGGTGACGAGGCGGGTGCCGCCGTCCATGTGCAGCCGGCCGTCCAGGAGCAGCGCGCCCCAGCCGGCGGGGAGCTCGACGGACCACAGCTCGTCCCCGTCGCCGTCCCAGCCGTGCAGGACGGGGCCGACCGACGTGATCACCAGGCCCGGCACGCTGCCGTCGTCGACCGACAGCACCATGACCTCGCCGAGCACCTCGACGTCCTCGTCGGCGCCGACGACGACCGTGCGGGGCGGGTTCGGCCCGGGCGCGCTCCAGCGGGCGCCCAGCAGCTGCTCCAGCTGGGTGAACGACGTGTCGGCCGGCGTCCCGGGCGCCTGCCGCAGCACGGACCGGCCGTCGGGGCGCGGCACCTCGCGCACCGTCCCGCCGGTCGCGTCGAGCAGCACGACGGCCGAGCTGGTCGTGACCGCCACCAGGTCCTCGAGGGGCGCGACGACGTCGCTGACGTCCTCGTCGACGGGGCCGGGGAGCACCGTCTGCCAGCGCACGACGCCGTCGGTCGTCAGCGCGCGGACGTCCACGCGGTCGCCCGACACGCGGCCCACCACGACGACGTCGCCGACGACCGCGAGCGACGTGCGCCCGGGGCCGGCCAGCGAGTCGGTCAGGTCGGCGACGACGCTCCCGTCGTCCGTGTCCAGGACGACCAGGCGCAGCGTCGTCGGCGGCACCCGCCGCAGGGCGCCCTCGTCGAGCGCCCACATGTCGTCACCGGCGAGGCACACGACGCGGCCGGGGGAGCCCGGGTCGAGGGCACAGCTGCCGGGAACGGTGCGGCGCACCATCTCGTCCTGGGGCTGACGCGCGGCGGCGTCCACGAGGTCCCGCTCCCAGACGAGGCTCCCGGTCCCCGCGTCGAACGCGACGGCCTGCACCGACTTCCCGGTCTCGGCACGGACCCCGACGAGGAGCCCGTCCGGGGTGCGCACCTGGGTCTCGAGGACGGCGTCGTCGGGGACGTCCCACAGGACGCCCGGCCGGCCCGAGAGGGCGGCGGCCACGGTCGGCAGCTCGGCGACCGCGGCGAGCCGCGCCTCCTCCCGCCGGTCCACGACCGTCTGGCCGACGGCGGCGACGGCCACCACGGTCGCGACGGCGGCGGCCCCGAGCCCGACACGCCGCACGCGTCGCCGGGTCGGCACCCGGGGCGGCGCTGGTACGTCGGTGCTGCGGGGCTCGCCGTCCTCGACCAGCTCGACGTCGCGGCGGGGGCCAGGGGGCGTCATCGTCGCAGGGTAGTGCCGCGGGTCGTCGCCGGGGGAGGGCCGACCCGCCCGGGTCGTCGCAGGACGCGGACCCGGCCGCCGGGGGTCCGCGGGTCGCCGCCCTCGTCGACGTGGGGACCGCCTGCCGCCGGGTGCGGTGCATCCGTGCGCCCGGCGACGGACCCGCCCGACGGGCGGCGGACGACCACCCGGACGGTCGTCACCCCCGGCCGGGGGGGAGGGGCCGGGGGTGACGGTTCATGGGGTGCCGGTGCGGTCGGCTCGGAGCGGTGGCCGGCGGTCAGACCTCGGCGCGGTGACGACGGCGTGCGACCAGCAGGGCGGCACCACCGGCGATGGCGCCGAGCGCGGCGAGCAGTCCGACCGTCACCTGCGTACCGGTGGCCGCGAGCGTGCTGCCCGCGACGGCGGCGCGCGTGCCGCTCCCCCCGGCGGACAGGACCTCGGAGCGCTCCGAGGGCGTCGGTGACGGCGCGGGGGCCGAGGCGGTCGGCGTGGGGGTGACCGCCGGGGCCGGGAGCACCTCGCTGCGCTCCGACGGGGACGGCGACGGCGTCGGCACCGGCGCGACGACGACCTCCTCGTCCTCCGGCGCCGGGCTCGGCGTCGGCTCAGGGCTGGTGCTCGGCTGCGGGCTGGGGGTCGGCTCGGTGCTGGGCGCCGGGCTGGGGGTCGGTGCGGCGGAGGGTGCCGGGCTGGGCGTCGGCTCGGCCGCAGGCGGCGGGACGGGCGCGGGCGCAGGTGCCACGTCCTCCTCGCACAGGGTGTCGAGGTCGACCAGCGCGGCCACGTCGTAGTGGCCGTAGTACGCCAGCGTGCGGGTGAGCGGGAAGCCGCCGTCGGGCGGGGTGATGGTCACGGGCACGACCGTCGTGAGGTCGAGCACGCGGTCCGGCACGCCGTTGCCGACGAGGTCGACCTGCAGGCCGTACGCCGCGGGGTCGGCGCACACGGCGGCGGCGTCCTCGTCGACGAGCTCCAGCGCGATGGTCTCCGCCTTCCTCGGTGCGCCCGCGTACGCCCCGTGGCGCAGGTTCGCGTCGACGCTCGGCCACGCCCAGACCGGGTGCAGCGCGACGCGGTGCTGAGGCCCGCTGTTGCCGAACGACGGCTCCTTGGACCGGTCCTTCTTCTCGTACAGGAAGTACCCGGTCGCCCGGTCGCACGCGTCGGGGTAGCTGCCCCAGCCGAACCGGTCGCCGGCCCGGCCGAGGCCGCACGACGAGGAGGTCGGTGCGGGCGAGGGCGTACCGGGCTGGCCCTTGCCCGGCTGGCCCGTGCCCGGCTGGCCCTTGCCGGGCTGCCCCTTGCCGGGTCCGCCCTTGTCGTGGCCGGACGAGTAGCCCGGCTTCGAGGACCCGTGGTCACCACCGGCGACGGCGCCGGTGGCAGGGAGCGCGACGAGCGCGGCGGCGGACAGCAGGACGATGGGAAGACGGCGGTTCACGGGGGGGACTCCTCGGCCGCAGACGCGTGGACGGGTGCCGGACGGCCGCGGCACGCCATCGGGCGTAACGGACAATAGAGGCAAACGATGAGAGTTTGGTGAACTTCCGTCCAACTTGTGTCCGATTCATCCTTTCGGTCGTGCTGTGCGCGCCTGAGCAGGGGGATCGCACCCCGGCGCGGACGTCCTCCGCTGCCTGCGGCGCTCCACCGGCGCCTCGTCGTCGCCCCGGAGGCCCTGCCGCAGGGTCGACCGCGCACCGTGCCGGCCTGGCCCCGCCCGACGGTCTGCCCTACCGTGCGCGCGTGACCTCCACGCCGCTCGAGCGTCGCCTCGGGACGTCCGACGCCGTGGTCGTGGGGCTCGGCGCCATGCTCGGCGCCGGCGTGTTCGGCGTCTGGGCGCCCGCCGCGCAGGCCGCGGGCGCCGGGCTCCTCGTCGCGCTGGTCGTCGCGGGAGCCGTCGCCCGGGCCAACGCGTCCTCGACCGCCCGGCTCGCCGCCGCGCACCCCGTGTCCGGCGGCGTGTACGCCTACGGCCGGGCCGAGCTGGGCCCCTGGTGGGGGTTCGTCGCCGGGTGGGCGTTCGTCGTCGGCAAGACCGCGTCGTGCGCGGCCATGGCCCTCACCTTCGCCGCGTACGCGGCCCCGCCCGGGTGGCTGCGCCCGGTGGCCCTCGCTGCCGTCCTGCTGCTGGTGGGGGTCGACCTGCTGGGGGTGACCCGGACCGCGCGCGTGGCACGGGTGCTGGTCGTGGTGGTCCTGCTCGCGCTCGCGGTCGTCGTCGCCGCAGGGGTGGCCGCCGACGGCCCGGTCCTGCCGGTCGACGACCCGCTGGCGGCCGGACCGCTCGGCGTCCTGCAGGCCGCGGGCCTGCTGTTCTTCGCCTTCGCCGGGTACGCGCGCGTCGCGACGCTCGGGGAGGAGGTCCGCGACCCCGCGCGGACCATCCCGCGGGCGGTGACCGTGGCGCTCGTCATCGTCCTGGTCGTCTACGCCGCGGTCGGCGTGGTGGCGCTGCGGGTCCTCGGTGCCGACGCGCTGGCCGCCTCGGACGCGCCGCTGACGGACGTCGTCGTCGCGGCGGGCCTCGCGCCCGGCGCAGCCGTCGTGCGCCTGGGCGC